>NZ_JBPXMD010000018.1:0-195213 GCF_051918855.1 Streptosporangium sp. H16 | reverse complement strand
GGCCTCAACGCCGCCACCGGCGAGTACGTCAACCTGTTCGAGACGGGCATCATCGACCCGGCCAAGGTGACGCGTTCTGCGCTGCAGAACGCGGCGTCCATCGCGGCGCTGTTCCTCACCACCGAGGCCGTCATCGCCGAGAAGCCCGAGAAGGCCGGAGCCGCCCCCGCCATGCCCGGCGGCGGCGACATGGACTTCTGAGTCCACGCGCTTTCGAAAAAGAGGCGACCCCGAAGTGCCGGGGCCGCCTCTTTTTGTTTCCGTGCTCCTTGGCGTCGTACCCAGTCCCGATGCCGTACCCCGTCGCCCGGTGCGACGGCCCGTACGCGGCCCCGAGGCTAGCCGAGCTGCGCGGGCAGCGGCCTGGAGTGCAGGACGGTCAGGGAGGTGACCGCGCGGGTCAGCACCACGTAGAGGCGGGCCAGACCGCGAGGTTCGGCGTCGACGATGTCGGCGGGCTCGGCCACGATCACGTGGTCGTACTCCAGGCCCTTGGCCAGGGACGCCGGGACGACCAGGAGGCGGTGGTCCTCGACCGTGTCGGGGCTCAGCACCCGATGCTCCAGGTGAGCCAGGGCCTTGGACACGGCGCCCACCGAGGCGTCGGGGACGATGACGCCGATCGACCCCTCGCGGGCGAGCGCCTCCTCGGCGGCGCGGGCCAGCGACGCGGCCAGGTCGGGCGCCGGGCGCACCGACAGGGAGCCCGCGCCGGGCCGCAGCGACCGGGGAGCGGCCAGGTCGGGGGCGACGGAGGGCAGCAGCCTGGCCGCGTAGTCGAGGACCTCCCGGGGCACCCGGAAGCCGAGGGTGAGCTCGGCGACCGCGCCGTCCTCGAAGCCGAGATGGGTGAGGACCTCCTTCCAAGAGCGGGCGGACCAGGGAGTGGTGCCCTGCGCGAGGTCGCCCAGCACGGTGGCCGAGCCGGTGCGGCAGCGCCGCCCCAGGGCCCGCAGCTGCATGGCCGACAGGTCCTGGGCCTCGTCCACGACCAGATGGCCCAGCGGGACGGTCCGCTCGATCATGTCGGCCAGCTCGTCCATCAGCGCGCCGTCGGCCGCCGACCACTTGGCCGAGCGGAAGGACTTGGCGGGCTTCGCCCACAGCAGCAGCGACTGCTCCTCGGCCGTGAGGTCGTCCTTGGCCGCGGCGGCGAGGAAGGCGGGGTCGCTGAACAACCGGTGGAGCACCTGCTGCGGGGTCAGCTTGGGCCAGACCAGGTCCACGAGCTGCCTGACCGGCTTGGACCTGGCCACCGCGTCCTGCACCCGGTCGTCGGGCGACTCGCCGCGCTGCTCCATCCGGACGAGCACCAGGTGGGCGAGACGCTGGGCGAGCGTGGCGCGCCCCGGGCCGTAGCGGGTGGTGCCGCGCAGGGCGGCGACGATCTCGCGGACCTCGTGGTCGGCCACCCGGTAGCGGTTGATCCCCTTGGTGAACAGCACGCCCTCGGTGGGCTTGACGACGTGCATCCACAGGGCGCGCCCGAGCACGGGGACGATCCTCGCGTCACCCTTGATCGTGCTGGTGGCGGGGTCCTCGGGGGCGGAGTGGTCGCCGAGGATCCCGGCGGCCGTGGTCTGGTCGACCTTGACCTCGCCCAGGGCGGGAAGCACGGAGGAGATGTAGGAGAGGAACGCCCGGTTCGGGCCGACGATCATCACGCCCGACCTGGCGAGCCGCTCGCGGTGGGTGAAGAGCAGGTAGGCCGCCCGGTGCAGGCCGACGGCGGTCTTCCCGGTGCCGGGGGCGCCCTGGACGCACACCGTCCGTCCCAGGTCCGAGCGGACGATCTCGTCCTGGTCGGGCTGGATCGTCGCGACGATGTCGCGCATCGGCCCCGAGCGCGGGCGCTCGATCTCCTCGGTGAGGATCCTGCTCTGGGCGAGGGCGGCGCCCCCCTGGTCGAGGCGCTCGTCCTCGTAGGCGGTCAGGTCGCCGCCCCGGTAACCGAACCTGCGGCGCAGCGCGACGCGCATCGGGTCGGACGGGCTGGCCTGGTAGAAGGCCCGCGAGACCGGGGCCCGCCAGTCGATGACCAGGGGGCGGCTGCTGTCGTCGTGGACGTGCCTGCGCCCGACGTAGACCGTACCGGGAAGGTCGTCTCCCGCCTGGCGGTCGAGGCGGCCGAAGAACAGCGGCGTGCCGGAGTGGTCGGCGAGCGCCTCGACGCGCTGGTCCAGCAGCGCCTGCAGGATCTGCTGGGAGACCCAGTCTCCGGCGGCGTCGGAGGAGAGGGAGCGGGCGTGCTCGCGCATCGCGCGGAGCGCCGCCCTGGAGGTGGCCAGGTGCTCGCGCTCGGCGGCGAGAATCCGGGCGGGATCGTCGGTTATGTCGGGGGCCAATTGATGTGCGGGCACGCTGAAGCGCCTCCCATTCGATAAACGGAGGTGGTGGTCATCGGGCAGCGAATCGACCAGCTTAGCGGCGACTCACCCCCGTCTCAAAAGGATTAACGCCGGACTGGAAAGCGGCGGTCGCGGGTATCCCAACGGTCGTGCGGATCTCCCCTGTCATACCGGCCGTCGCCAGCCTTCTCCTGGCCGCGCTCTGGGGATTCTCGGTGTTCGCGGGCTGGGGGTTCGAGGCCTTCTGCTCCGACCCCGGCTGCGTGGCCGGGCTGGCCGGGGTGGTCAGGCTGTCGTCCCTGTTCGCGGTGGTCGCGGCCTGTTGCACGGTGGCCGCCCTGCTGGCGCCGGGGAGGCGCGACGCCGGAAGTCGTTTCACCGCGCTGATGACCGCCGCGGTGATCGCCTGGGTGGTCGCGGAGGGCGTTCTCTTCGCGGGCGGCCTGATCGTCCGATCGTCACTTTGATCGTCGGGTCGCCACCCCGATCGTTCGGTAGTCGATCTGCCACTCTCCGTCATTCTCTGGAGAAATAGCGAAAAAGCGCGGCAAACATGGTGACTCCCTCAGATCATGGGGGTATGTCGCCAGTGGCCGCCGAGGCCTAGCGAGGGGGTGGTTTGTTTGTCGAAAGCCCGCGGGATTTCGTGGACCTGACACAAATTGACGACGTGTTCGCCATGTGAGTTCATTCTCCGGCGAGCACGTCGTCCGCGTCGATGATCTGGTACGCGTACCCCTGCTCGGCCAGGAACCGCTGCCGGTGGGCGGCGAAGTCCTGGTCGACCGTGTCACGGCTGACCACCGAGTAGAACCGGGCCCCGCCACCGTCGGCCTTCGGCCGCAGCACCCGGCCCAGCCGCTGCGCCTCCTCCTGCCGGGACCCGAAGGTGCCCGACACCTGGATGGCCACCGCCGCCTCCGGCAGGTCGATGGAGAAGTTGGCGACCTTGGAGACGACCAGGACCTGGATCTCCTTGTCGCGGAACGCCTGGAAGAGCCGCTCCCGCTCCTTGACCTTCGTCTCCCCCTTGATCACCGGCGCGTTCAGATGCTCGCCGAGCTCGTCGAGCTGGTCGATGTACTGCCCGATGACCAGCACCTGCTCGTCCAGGTGCCGGCGGACCAGCGCCTCGGTCACCCGTGTCTTGGACGGCGTGGTCGCGCAGAACCGGTAGCGCTCCTCGGACTCGGCCATCGCGTAGGCCAGCCGCTCCTCGTCGGTCAGCGTCACCCGCACCTCGACGCAGTCGGCCGGGGCGATCCAGCCCTGGTTCTCCATCTCCTTCCACGGCGCGTCGTACCGCTTGGGACCGATCAGGGAGAACACGTCGCCCTCCCTGCCGTCCTCGCGCACGAGCGTCGCGGTCAGGCCCACCCGCCGCCTGGCCTGCAGGTCGGCGGTCATCCGGAAGATCGGCGCGGGCAGCAGGTGCACCTCGTCGTAGACGACCAGGCCCCAGTCGCGGGCGTCGAACAGCTCCAGGTGCCGGTAGACGCCCTGCCTGCGGGTCGTCATCACCTGGTACGTGGCGATGGTGACGGGCCGGATCTCCTTCTTCGTGCCGGTGTACTCGCCGATCTCGTCCTCGGTCAGCGAGGTCCGCTTGAGCAGCTCCTGCTTCCACTGGTGCGCGGAGACCGTGTTGGTCACCAGGATCAGCGTCGTCGCCTTGGCCTGCGCCATCGCCGCCGCGCCCACGATCGTCTTGCCCGCCCCGCAGGGGAGCACGACCACGCCGGAGCCGCCGTGCCAGAACGCCTCGGCGGCCTCCCGCTGGTAGGTGCGCAGCTCCCAGCCGTCCTCGGTGAGCGCGATCGGGTGGTGCTCGCCGTCGACGTATCCGGCCAGGTCTTCGGCGGGCCAGCCCAGCTTGAGCAGGTGCTGCTTGATGTTTCCGCGCTCGCTCGGGTGCACCACCACGCCGTCGTCGCCCAGGCGCTCGCCCAGCAGCGGCTGGATCTTCTTGGCACGCAGGACCTCTTCCAGCACGGCCTTGTCGGTGCTGGTCAGGGCGAGCCCGTGAACCGGGTGCTTCTCCAGGCGGAGTCTGCCGTAGCGCGACATCGTCTCGGCGACGTCGACCAGCAGCGCGTGCGGCACGGGGTAGCGGCTGTGCGCGATCAGCGCGTCGATCACCTGCTCGGCGTCGTGCCCGGCGGCCCGCGCGTTCCACAGCGCCAGGGGGGTGATCCGGTAGGTGTGCACGTGCTCGGGGGCGCGTTCCAGCTCCGCGAACGGGGCGATCGCCTTGCGGCACTCCCCGGCCCGCTCGTGATCGACTTCAAGGAGCAGGGTTTTGTCCGATTGGACGATCAATGGTCCGTCAGTCACAGACTTCTCCCTTGGTCACCGCAGGTTACGGCGGATCAGCTCATGGTCGCACTCGTGGACGCCCGAAGGGTTGTCCCGCGCTCCCTGTATGCAACAGACGGGAACGTCCGGGCAGTCCCGTCCGGCCCGTCCGGTCTCCCGCGCCCGTCCGCCACCTGCCCGTACGTCGTGTGCCCGGTTCGCGCGCGCCCGCCCGTCGGGTGTCCGCCCGTCCGGACGTCCGGTCCTCGCGTGTCCGGTGTCGCGCGTACGGCTCCGGCGGGCGGTCCTCGGCATGGTCAGCTCGGGCCGAAGGCGCCGTTGAGGCCGGCGACGATGAAGAAGGCCACGCCCAGGACGAGCAGCACGATGTTGGCGCCGTTGCTGATCCAGGCCCACTTGAGCAGGTTCCGCGCGCTTCGCGGGTCGGTGTCGACCCTGCCCAGCGCGAGGCCCGACAGGATGGTGCCGATGATGCCGCCGGGGGTCGCGAAGCAGCTCAGCGCGAGCACGAGGCTGATGACCAGGGCGACGATCGCGTGCGTCCTGACGCCCTCGACCTCGCGGGACGGCGGCGCCCCGTAGCCCTGCCCGTAGGGCTGCTCGCCGTAGCCCTGCCCGTAGCCCTGCCCGTACCCCTGTCCATAGCCCTGTCCGTAGGGCTGGTCGGGATGGCCGGAGGCCTGGCCGTAGTCCGGGGCCTTGCCGTATTCGGGCTGACCGTACTCGGGCTGGACGTACTCCGGCTGGTAACCCTGCTGGGTCTGCTCGTAGCCGTACGGCTGCCGGTCGTGGCCCGGGGCCTGGCCCGGCCCCGTGGCGTAGGGGCTCTTCCAGTCGTCCGGGTTGGTGCTGGGGCCTTCGGAGTGACCGCTGCTCACTGGGGATCTCTCGCTTCTATGGAGCTCAGAACGTCAACTGTTATCACGATATGGGTCGTGAGCCGGGTGTCAGGGGCGAATGGACGTGGTCGCATCCCGGCGGCCGGAGCCCGGAGGAGACCCGGAGGGGGACCCTCGCGCCTTGGCGAGCGTCCCGCTGAACGACGCGGCGGACGGTGCGCCGCCACCGGACCGTCGGCCGAGCTCGTGGCGGCCCCGTTCCGGAACCCGAGACTACCTCGTGCTCTCGTCCGGCACACCGGGGCCGCACGGGCTTTCCGGCCCCCGGCGGAACCGGCAGGGGGCGTCTCACACGATGTCGGCTATGCCGGTGATGCGGTGCAGGGCGAAGCGGTGCACCGCCGCCCGCGTCTCGTCGTAGGCGGTGAGATAGCCGCCCTCCATCCGGGCGGGTTCGAGGATCCGGCTGGTGGCGTTGCCCTGGGAGTCGAGGTAGCCGATCCAGACCTGCGATCCCTGCCGGATGGCCTCGCGAAGGGCGGTGATCGTGGCGGTGGCGGGGGAGCGCGGCACCTGGCCGCCGGGGGCGGCCACCGGGGCGCGGCGAGCCTGGTGCGCGGCGTCGCCCGCGCGCACGGCGCGCACGGCGGCCGCCACCACGTCGGCCTCGTGGCCGCTGAACGTGACCGGGGAACGGCCCGCGGAGGTGCCCTCGGTCCGGCGGACGTCGAGCTGGGTGATGATCACGTCACCGTCGAGCGACTCCGCCGCCGGGGCGTAGCCCATCGCGCGCAGCGAGTCGACCAGCGCCGGCCGGGAGGACTTGGAGGCGATCACCGTGGGAGCGAGTCGCCGCAACCGCAACGGGATCGCCCGCTTGTCGGCCATCACCTCGTCGAGCAGGGAGGGGTCGTCGCACCGCACGTACGCGCTCGCCGTGCCGACGCGCATCCGGCCGTGTCGCCTGGCCACGTCGGTGACCAGGTAGCTGAGCGGCTGCGGCACGGGTGTGGTCGAGTGGCGCTCCAGCATGGCCAGCAGCTCGTCGGCACCCTGCCCGGCGTCCAGTGCCCGCCGGATCGACCGCTCGTCGAAGCGGTAGACCGTCGCGCCGCCGGTCGACTCCACCTCGGCCGCCATCGCCAGCCACCGCCTCAGGTCGCCGGTGAGCGGCCCGGGGGCGACCGCGGTCAGGTCGGCCTGAAGGAGCACGTGGTCGAGCGGCTCGGGCAGCAGCGGGAGCAGCAGGTGGGCGGCGGACACCGGACGGCCGCCACCGCCCGGACCGGCCGGGACGGCCGAACCGCCGGCGCCGCCGGAGGAGTCGGGGAGCAGGGCGCGACCGTGGGCCGCGAGCGCCCCGAGCCCGGTGACGCCGATCTGCTCGGCCTCGCGCAACGTGAACTCCACCAGCTGGTCGCGGTGACCTCCGCGACGGCGGGGCTGCTCCCAGGCCAGGCGCTCGCGTACCGCGTCGAGGGTCGGCGCCACCCCCGGCGTCGAGGCGAGCATGCCCAGGGTCGTGGCGCGGACCTCGGCGGCGGCCGGGCGCCTCAGGTCGGGGTGGAGGGCGTTGAGCAGCCGGTCGCGCTCGTCGCGCTCGCCGATGACCCCCGGCACCCGGTCCATGGTGAGCCAGGCCGTGGCCAGCACCACCCAGCGGTCCTCCGTGGACTTCACCCGCCAGCCGTCGTAGACGGGGGTGGGCATCCAGTCGCCGTCGACGGTGCCGCCGGCCGCGATCAGCCCCGCCGCGTACGACACCTCAACCACCAGCCCGGCCACCCACTCGGGCAGGTCGAGCAGGCCCGCGGTCCGCTTGAGGTCGCGTACGGCCAGGCCGCCGCTGCGGAGCACGCCGGGCGGGTCGACGCTCCAGCGCTCGCACAGCTCCTCCACCGCTCGGGTGAACGTGAACGCCTGCCCGGCGGCCGTGCGGTCGGCGAGCCTCCGGTCGCGCTCGGTGCCCTCGGTCGCGGGCGGGACGGGGGACAGGTCCCGGTGGACGCGGCCGCCGCGCAGGAACAGGGCGACCTCGCGGGGCAGCACCACGGTCTCCTCGCCGGTGGCGGCGAGCAGGGCACGGGAGAGGAGCTGCTCGATCGGCGACTGCGCGGTGGCGGCCCGCACCTCGCGGCGGGCGTTGGGCACCCGGCCGCTGGCCGGGCCCCAGACCAGCTCGTTCAGCGCGGACCGCGCCTGCGGCGAGACCTCCTCGACCAGCCGTCCGACGATTTCCCCGTCGGCGAGCAGCGCGGCGAGCGTCTCCTTGGTGGCGCTCCCGGCGCCCTCGGCGCTCCCGGCGTCGCCCGTGACGTCCTGGACCAGCTCGGCCAGCCGCTCGGCGGGGTGGTGCCTGAACGCCTCCACGGCGGGCGGGCCGAGCCCCCCGGGGGCGTCGAGGACCTCCCGCACCCCGGGCGCCGGAGCCAGGGCGCGGTCGGGCCCGTAGATCAGGGCCATGGTGCGCAGCCGCTCGACCGTCTCCTTGAGTGCGTTTTGGAACGCCGGATCGGCCGGTCCTGGAAGGGCGCGGGCCATCTGGGCGCGCAGTGACCTGTAGGCGACCGGGCCGGGCAGCACGGCCAGCGTCTCCACGACCGCGAGCGTGAACCGGTCGAGCCGGTCGAGTGCCCTGCCCACCGCCGACGGGCTGCTCGCCCGCCCGGCCAGCCCTTCCAGGTGGGCGGGCACGGGGGTGATGAGCTCGGGTCGCACGGAGACGAGAGCCCGCAACCGGTCGTCGCTCCGGCCGCGCAGCCACTCGGTGAACTCCGTGCTCATTCCGCCAATGGTAGGAGGCTTGACCGACATCGCGCGGCCTGGGGGAATTCCGGGATCCCGCGAAGAGGACCGGCCGATCACGTGATGGACGGTGAATGGGGGAAGAAGCTCACGAGCGAGACGATGTCGAGAGAGGATGGCCAGTGTGATCGAGCGTGCGGACCAGCTCGTCCTGGACTACGTCAGCAAGGCGGCCGACGCGGCCCACGGCGTGCTGCCGCCGAGGCAGCGGATCGACTTCGTCGCGGTGCTGCGCAGGCGGATCGACGCCGAGCGGGCCGGAGTGGACGACCCCGCCGCCGTGGCGAGGGTCCTGGCCCGGTTCGGCGATCCGGCCGCGCTGGTCAGCCGCGAGTTGCGCCGCCTGGGGAGGGAGGCGCCCTCCCGGGCTTCGGAGAATCCACCGGGGCGCCCCGAGCCGCGGGTTTCCGAGAAGGGTGCCGGGGGTTCTCGGGGTTCCCGGAGCTCCGGGGGTTCCGGGGGCTCGCGTGAGGACTCCGGCACGGTTCCCAGGCCCCGGGAGGATTCCGTGGGGACCGCCGGTGGCGCCGGTCGCTCCACCCGCGCCACGGATCTCACCGTCACCTCAGCCGTCGATCCGGTGGTTGCCATGCCTCTCGCCGCCCCCACCCCGGAAGGTTCCGTCCCCGAGGACCGTGACCCCCCTCAGGGAGGGCACGTCCCCGAGGACCGCGACCTCATCTCCAAGGGGCCCGATCCCGAGGATCCCGCTCCCACGCCGCAGGATGCGGTCTCCGGCCCGGGCGGCCCCGGTCGCACACCGGAGGGTTCATCGTCTCCGGCCACCCCCGATCCAGCGGCGTCCTCGCCCACGCCCACGCCCACGCCGGGTGAGGCGGAGAAGGCCGGACGTGCCTCGTCGGCCGCCCGCGAGGGCACGCCGGGGGATCCAGGTCTCCTGCTCTCCCGCCGCCCCGTTCGGGGGCATCCGTACGCCTCGACGGGCGCTCGCCCGGATGCCGGCGAACCCGCGCGGGGCCATCGCACCCCGGACCGTCCCGAGCCGGAGCGCCCGGAGCCGGATGCTCCCGGGTCCTCGGCCTCGCGCGGGTCCAGGTGGGTGGAGCGGATCTTCCCGGCCCGTGCGCGGTCGTCATCGGCCGTCCCGGAAGAGGACGAGCCCGACATTCCCCCTGGTAGCCGCTCGGGAAGCGGGGGAGACGCCGCGGACGAGTGGGAGGACGCGGTGGAGAGCGACCCGCCGACCGAGGAGATCCCGTCCGTACAGGACCCTCTCCCGCCGCCGGTGGCACGGCGGGAGACACCGGAGCAGCCTCAGGAGCCGCAGGAATCGCGGGAGCCGCGGGGGGAGCGGGTGGAGGAGCCGAAGGGAGATCGAGCGGAGGCGCCGCGCGGGAGGCCGGGAGGCGTGGAGGGCCGCCAGGGGCTTCCGCCCGGCGTGGCCAAGGGGATGCGGGAGGCCGAGGAGCGGCTGGCCAGGAAGCAGGCGCGAAACCGGCCCGACTGGCTGCGTCGGCGACGCCCGGTCCGGTCGAGGGAGGACGTCGTCCCGGGCACCCAGGACGCCCGGACGATCCTGCTGGGCCACCGGCGCGAGACGATCGGTATGGCCCTGCTCGCCCTGGCCGGTCTGCTGATCCCCTTCCCGCTCGCCCCGATCGCGATCTTCGCGATCCCGGTGCTGGTCTGGGCCGTCGCGGCGCTCGTCGTGATCGCCTGCGAGAACTGGCACACCTCCGACAAGGCGCTCGGGCTGGCCGCTCCGATCGTGAGCTACTCCCTCGGTGGCGGACTGGTCGCTCTCGTGAGGGCCAGGAACGACCTCGGCACGGTGGTGGACGAGTTCTTCACCATCAGCGGGCTCATGTTCATGCTCGGTACGGCATGGGCCGTCTTCTGGCTGGCCTACCGCCTGCTCAATCCCCCGATCCCCGTGGGAAGGGGAGTCCGCCGGCCCGGGTGACACCGGTGGAGTCCTCCCGGTCCCCGAAGGGCCGCCGGGCCTGTCAGCCGATGGCCTGGACCGCCGGCCGGGGCAGCAGGCCGAGGGCGAGGCGCACCCAGGAGGCGACGAAGCGGTCGCGCTCCACGCGACCGGGAGGCTCACCCACGGTCTCCTCGAACAGCTGGTAATTGATCACCGCCCCGCCGAGTACGGCACCGATGGCGGGCCAGTCGGCGGCGGCTCCGGCGTACTCGGGCTGGGCGCGGAACCACATGGTGATCGCGTCGAACATCGGCTGCAGCAGACCTTCGCGTACGGTCACGACCAGCTCGGGGAACTGGCTCAGGTCGCGGAAGAAGACGCGCGTCAGCTGCCTCTCCTCACGGACCTTGGCCAGCCCCAACCCGCACAGGTGGGCCAGCCGTTCCTCGACACCGGTCGAGGTGTCGACGACGCTGAGCTCGGCCAGGGTCTCGGTGATCTGTGCCCGTGTCCTGGCGGCGTGCTCGTTCATCGCCGCGGCCAGCACCTCGTACTTGGACTTGAAGTGCCGGTAGAGGCCACCGGCGCCGGGAGACAGCCCGGAGGCGGCCTCGATCTCGGCCACCGAGGTCGCCGCGTAGCCCCGTTCGGCGAACAGGCGCAGCGCCTCGTCGATGATCCGTTCGCGCGTCGATCTGGTCATTCTCTGCCGATACCTCCTCCGTGACCTTATCCAGTGCCGCCTGGGCAGGGTCGCACCGCACCGCGGCGCGCCGCTTCCCGCCCGTGCCGAAGGACCCGCAGGTCCACCCACGGACAGGCCCGTGTACCGGTCCACGAAAACCTGTCCCGGGGGCCGGTCTCCCGGAGAAGTGCAGGAGAGGGACGCGCACTCACCTTCCGGATAAGGAAATCTTTTCGTGAAGGCTTCCACGGCGAGGGGTCTCATGTACAACGCTTAGGATTAGCCATGTTTAGGGTGATTTGGCATTCTTTGAGGGCTTCTCGGAGAATCCTCTTTGCGAAGCCGACAAGGAGCGGTGAGTGACCTGATGAACTCCGTGGGATTCGACCTCGATCTGACGCTCGCCGACACGCGCGCGGGCATCGCCGCCGTTTACGACGAGGTGGCGCTGCGTACCGGCGTCTTCATCGACAGCGTCGCCGTGGTGGCCAGGCTGGGGCCGCCGCTGGAGTGGGAGCTGGCCAACTGGATGCCCGCCGAGGAGGTCCCCGCGGCCGCCGACGTCTACCGGGAGCTGTACCCGTCGATCGCCATCCCGGTCACCACCCTCATGCCCGGCGCGCGCGAGGCCGTCGAGGCCGTACGGCGGGCGGGGGGCCGGATCGTCGTCGTGACGGGGAAGAACGCCCGCGACGCGGCGAGTACGGTCGAGTTCCTCGGCCTGGAAGTGGACGAGGTCGCCGGGTCGGTTTTCGGGGCGGCCAAGGGTCCGGCCCTCGCGACTTTCGGCGCCGCCGCATATGTTGGAGATCATGTCGCGGACATCGACGCGGCACGAGCGGGGGGAGTCGTCAGCGTGGCGGTGGCGACGGGTGTCTATCCGGTGGGAGAACTACGTGATCACGGAGCTGATGTGATCCTGGGTGACCTGACCGAGTTCGTCGAATGGTTCGACGGCTGGCGAACCCCCGCCACTCCTGTGTAATTCGGGCCCCAATACACGGTCGCCCTCGGCGCCCGCGGGGCATAACCTACATCCATTCCTTTTCACGACAGTCTGAACGAGGTCACCCCTGTGCCGAGTGGCAAGGTCAAGTGGTACGACGCCGACAAGGGATTCGGCTTCCTCACCCGCGACGACGGCGGCGAGGTCTTCGTGCATTCTTCCGCGCTACCTTCCGGCGTGGATTCCCTCAAGCCGGGCCAGAAGGTCGAATTCGGCGTGGCCGAGGGGCGCCGTGGCCAGCAGGCGCTCTCGGTCCGAGTGATCGACCAGCCCCCCACTCTCGCCAAGACCGCCAAGCCCAAGGGCAAGCGTAAGAAGCCCGACGAGATGGTCGTCATCGTGGAGGACCTGATCAAGCTTCTGGACACGGTCTCCACGTCGTACCAGAGGGGCAAGCAACCCGAGGCCGCGCACGCGAAGAAGATCGCCGCTGTGCTCCGGGCCGTCGCCGACGACCTGGACGACTGACCCCCGCCGACCGCCCGCCGGTCGGGCCGATCTTCCGTGCCCGTTCCGCGGCTCAGCCGTGCGGGTCCAGGCTCTCCTCGAACGCCGAACGCCGAACGCCGAACGCCGAACGCCGAACGCCGAACGCCGAACGCCGAACGCCGAACGCCGAACGCCCGGAGACCCTCGCGGTTCAGCCGTGGGGGTTGGTGAGCGGTCTGGTCCGCTTCTCCGTCGGGGGGTCCCCGTGGTGCACGACCGCGGTGGTCGTCCCGGCGGGCCGCGGCCTGGCCCGCTCCTCCGGCGTCGCGTCCCGCGAGGGCCGCTCTCCGTTCGTCGCGGGGTGCGGCCCGGACGGGGCGGGACGCGATTCCCTGGCGGCCTCGACCCTGGCGTCCACCTCGCGGACCCGCCTGCGGCGGCGTACCAGCAGCCAGCCGAGCGAGCCGGCCAGCACCACGGCCATCACGGCCAGCCCCGCCGACCCGCCCGCGAACAGCGAGAGCCAGAGCCCGACCAGGCCGCCCAGCACCCAGGCGATCTGCAGGAAGGCCTCCACCACCCCGAACGTGGACGAGCGCACCTCCTCGCCGATCTCCCGCTGCACGATCGCGTCCAGCGCGAGCTTGCCCAGCCCCTGGGCGAACGCGGCCACCAGCGCGACCGCCACCGCGCTCCACAGCTGGAAGACGACGCCCGCCAGTATCGTGATCGCGGTCGTCATGGCGAGCGTGCCCAGCACGATGACCTGCGGGGAGTGGTTGCGCACCCACGAGGCCACGGCGGTGCCCGCCAGCCCCCCGACCCCTGCTGCCACCGCCAGCACGCCGATGGCGACCATCGGCGGCAGGCCGGGCAGGTTCTTGTCCTGGACGAGGAAGAGCAGGTAGAAGAGCAGGAACCCGGAGTAGAGGCGGATGGCCACGTTGGCATGCATCGCCTCGGCCACCACCGGGCCCACGTTCAGCATCGTGCGCCAGCGGGGCGGCCGTTCCTCTCCCTCGTCGTCCAGCCCCTCCAGGTCGGGGGAGTCGATATGGCGCGGGAGCCGTACGGCCAGCACGCCCTGGAGCAGGAAGAGCACCGTCGCCCCGCGAAGCACCCACTCGGCGCCCAGCCAGGCGCTGGCGCCCGCGCCGATCGGCACCGCGACGCCCGCCGTGACCAGCGCGAACAGGGCGACCCGCGCGTTGGCCGTGACCAGCGCGATGTCGGCGGGCAGCACGCTCGGCATGATCGCCGCGCGGGAGACGTTGTAGGCCTTCGACAGCACCAGCACGGCCAGCGCCGCCGGGAAGATCGTGAACACGTCGCCGGGGACGATCGCCGCCGCCATCGCGAAGCAGAGCAGCCCACGGCCGAAGAGGGTCCCGGCCATCACGAAACGCCGCCCGGAGCGGAACCGGTCGAGGACCGGGCCGACGAACGGCGCGACCACCACGAACGGGATCATCGTGATCAGCAGGTAAAGAGCGACCTGGCCGCGTGCCTCGTTCACCGGGAGCTTGAAGAGGGTGCCGGCCAGGGCGGCGGTGACCAGGGCGTCGCCCGCGCTGTGCGCGGCGGTCAACTCGATCAGCTGGCCCAGCCCGGTGCGGCCCGCGCCCTGCGCGTGGGTCAGCCGCCGCGCGGCCCGGCCCGCCCGCTGGGTGCCGCTGACCGCTCCCCGGCCCGCCCGCGCCGTCGCCCGGCCCGCTCCCCTGCCGGCTCGCGCCGTCACCCGGCTCGTGCCGCGGCCCGCGCGCGCGGCGGCCCGGCCCGCGGCGGCGGCCCCGCCGACCCGCCGAGAGGCCTCGCCCACCGTCTTCCGCGCCCGTTCCCACCCAGCTGCCACGTATCCAGTCATACCCGAAGGGCGGGTGAGTTGTCCGGTGCGCTAGGTCACTCCGTGCATGATGGGATGTCCACGGTGCCGTTCGCTCCGGTCATGGGCGAGAATGAACTGTGAGCGCAGTGAGCGAGCGAGCCAGTAGGGACAGCAGCCGTCGTGCTGCGAGGCTGACGGGAGACGACTCGTGAGCCGGACTCGATCCCGTGCCGTGGTCCTTGACCAGGCGTGCGTCGCGGCCGTCGACCTGGCCAGAGCCGCGGTCGAGGAGAACGTCAGGCCCGGAGAGGTGGGCGATCACCTCGGGGTCGAGGGCGAGGGAGACCGCGTCGTCACCCATTACTTCGCCTGTCTCGACCGTGCCTATCGGGGTTGGCGCTGGGCCGTCACGGTCGCCCGCGCCTCGCGGGCGCGCAACGTGACGGTCAGCGAGGTCGTGCTCCTGCCCGGCGCGGGTGCCCTGATGCCGCCGCAGTGGGTGCCGTGGAGCGAGCGACTCCTCCCCGGCGACCTCGGCGTGGGCGATCTGCTGCCCACCTCCGACGACGACGACAGGCTCGCGCCCGGTTTCACCGAGACCGACGACGACTCCGACCATCAGATGATCTTCGAGTACGGCCTCGGCCGGGCCCGGGTGCTCTCCCCGATCGGCCGCGACCGCGCCGTGCGGCGCTGGCACTCCGGCGAGTCGGGACCGCACACCCCGCTCGCGCACGCCGCGCCCGCCCAGTGCTCCACCTGCGGCTTCTACTGGCCGCTCGCGGGCGCGCTGCGCACAGGCTTCGGGGTCTGCGCGAACGAGTACGCCCCCGACGACGGTCGGGTGGTCGCCGCCGACCACGGCTGCGGGGCGCACTCCGAGGCGGCCGTGCTGCCGCACCAGGTCGAGCCGACCTCGCCGATCCTCGACGACCTCTCCTACGACACCGCGGAGAACGGCGCGGAACCGGATCTGGCCGGATCGGTGGACGACACCGCCTCCGAGCCGCTCGGCCACTCCTGACCCGGCGCCGCAGGGCCGTTCCCAACCCGGGGCACCGGGTCCATCCCGCCCCGCCGCCGTCCCGGCGGCACACCCGGCCGTCGCGGCCGGGCGCCGCTCCCGTGGCGTCCCGGCCGCCTGGGCCGTTCCGGCCGCTTTGGCCGGGACGTCCGGCCGTGCGGGGCATCGACCTTTGGAAGCATCGCCTTGACTGACATCTTCGGCACCGAACGACTGCGCTCCGCCGTCCTGGCCGCCTGGACCGCCTCGCCGGCCCGTTTCCGCGAGGACGCCAACGCGGAGGAGGACTTCGCGCTCGGCGGCTACCGTGACCGGCTGATCGTCGAGCTGGCCCAGAACGCCGCCGACGCCGCGCTCCGCGCCGGGGTGCCCGGGCGGCTCCGCCTCTCGCTGCGCGAGGGCGTGCTGTCGGCCGCCAACACCGGCGCCCCGGTCGACAGGGCCGGGATCGAGGGGCTGTCCACGCTGCGCGTCTCCGCCAAGCGCGACGACACCCACGCGGCCGGCCGTTTCGGCGTCGGGTTCGCGGCCGTGGTGTCGGTCTGCGACGAGCCGGTGATCGGCTCGCTCGGTTCCGGGGTCGTCCGCTGGTCCCGCGACCAGACCGCCGCCCTGGTGGCCGCCGAGCCCGAGCTGGCCAAGGAACTGGCCGAGCGCGGCGGGCACGTCCCGCTGCTGCGCCTGCCCTTCCCCGCGGGCCCGGTCGAGATCCCCGCCGGGTTCGACACGCTCGTGCGGCTGCCGCTCCGTGACGAGGCGGCCGAGGAGGCCGTACGGGCGATGCTGAGGGAGACCAGCCCCGCCCTGCTGCTCGGCCTGCCCGCCCTGGAGTCGATCGAGGTCGACGTGGACGGCGAGACGCGGACCGTCACCTCCGAGGGCTGGAAGGTCGTCTCGGCCTCCGGGCGGTTCACCCCCGAGCAGGTGGCCGAGCTCTTCGCCGACCGCCCGACCGAGGAGCGTTCCCGGCCGCACTGGCTGGTCCGCTGGGCCGTACCCGTCACCGGTCCCGGATCCATCGGTCCCGGATCTGTCACCGGTTCCACCGGTTCCCCGGGCGGCACCCCGGGCGGGACCGCGGCCGGTTCGCGGGAGGCGGCGCCGGTCGGGGAGCCCCGGCCGCTGCCCGCCCTGGTGCCGCCGGTGGTGCACGCGCCCACGCCGAGCGACGAGCCGCTGGACCTGCCCGCGCTGCTGATCGCCTCGTTCCCGATGGCCACCGACCGGCGGCACGTCGCGCCGGGTCCGCTGGCCGACTTCCTGGTCGAGCGGGCCGCCGACACCTATCTGGAGCTGCTCGCCGGGCTGCCCCGCACGCCGCGGCTCCTCGACCTCGTCCCCGGCATGATGGGCAAGGGCGAGCTCGACGCCCGCATCCGCCGGGCGATCCTGCGCAGGCTCCCCGACACCCCGCTGCTCCCCGCGCTCTCCCCGCCCGCCGACCCGGCCTCGACGGGCAGGCCGGGCGGTTCCGGCACCTCGCTCCTGCTTCCCGACCCCTCCGAGGTGGCCGCCGGAGGCGGCGCCTCCCCGGCCCCGCTCTCCGAGGGCGAGGAGCTGGTCGTCTCCGGGCGGCAGGCCTCCGTGGTCGCGGCCCCGGCCGAGCTGCTGGAGCGGGTCGCCCCCATGATCCCCGGGCTGCTGCCCGCGGGGTGGCCGGCCCGGCATCCGGCGATCACCGCGCTCGGTGTCAGCCGGGTGCAGCTCTCCGAGATCGTGGACATGCTCTCCGGCGACGCCGTCAAGGACAGGGACCCGGCCTGGTGGCGGTCGCTGTACGAGGTGCTGCCCGCCGACGACCCCGAGGCCCTCGGCGCGCTGCCGGTGCCGCTGGCCGACGGCCGCCTGGTCAGGGGGCCGCGCGGCACGCTGCTGCTGACCGACGGTTCCGCGCTGGACCCGGCCGTTCTCGCCCCGCTCGGGCTGCGCGTGGTGCACCCGGACGCGGCCCACCCCCTCCTGCTCAGGCTCGGCGCGGGCGAGGCCACCCCGCGCACCGTCCTGGAGGACCCGCTGACCCGTTCCGCCGTCTCGGAGTCGCTCGACAGCCCCGACTCCGAACCGGTGGCCCAGGCGGTGCTCGCGCTGGTCGACGCCGCGGGGCTGACCGCGGGCGACGCCCCCTGGCTGTCCGAGCTGGCGCTGCGCGGCGCCGACGGCGAGCTGTACCCGGCGGGCGAGCTGCTCCTCGCCGACGGGTCGCTGGCCGGGCTGCTCGACGGGGAGACGCACTTCGGCACGGCCGCTCCCGAGCTGGTGGAGCGGTACGGCCCCCGGGTGCTCGCCGCGGCGGGGGTGCTCGACGGCTTCGCCGTGGTCAACGACTCCGACGTCATGATCGACCCGGACGAGTGCGACCACGACCTGGATCGCGAGGACGAGTGGCTGGAGACCGTCCTCGACCTGCTGCCCGAGATGGACGTACCGCCGGTCGCCCGGGAGTTCTCCGCCGTACGCGACCTGGAGTACGTCGCCGACTGGCCCGCCGCCCTCGCCCTGCTGTCGCGCCCGCCGCTCCGCTCGGTGCTGCACCCGCTGCGGATCCTGGTGGCGGGGGAGATCGTGGAGGTGCCGTCCTACACCGCCTGGTGGCTCTCCACGCACCCGGTGCTCGCCGGCAGGCGCCCCACGGAGCTGCGGCTCCCCGCGGGCGACCCGCTGCTGTTCGGCCTGTACGGCGACGCTCCGGCCGTCGTCGACGAGGCCGCGCTGGCGATGATCGGAGTCCGGAGCACGCTGGCCGACCTGCTCGCCTCCCACGGCGGTCCCGACGAGCTGCTCGACCTGCTGGGCGACCCCGCGGTGGAGGTCGACCGAGCCCAGCTCCGCTCCCTGTGGGTGGCCCTCGCCGGTGTCGACCCCGCCCGCGTCGGGCCCCCGCGCGCCGTACGCGCCGTCCTCGGTGACGCGATCGTCGCCGTCGACGCGGAGGACGGCCGGGTGCTGTCCACCGGCACCGAGGTCGAAGGCGCGGGGGAGCCGGTCGTGGTCGAGGCGCCGGACCTGCTGCCGCTCGTCGCGGGCCGGCCGCTGATCCTGGCCCCGTTCGACCTGGCCGAGGCGCTGTCGGAGCTGCTCGACCTGCCGCTGGCGGGGGAGGAGGCCGCGGGTGAGGTGACGTCCTCGGGCGAGACACGCGACGTCCCGCCCGCCGTACGGTCACTGCTGCCGACCGCGCCCGCGACCTACGTGGAGCACGAGAGGCTGCTGGTGGACGGTGTCCCCGCGGCCTGGCGGTTCTTCGAGGGCACGGTGCACGCCTCGGGCGTGGAGGGGCTGGCGCGCGGGCTCGCCTGGGCGTCCGGCCAGTGGGGTGACCGGCTCGCCGTGGCGGCGCTGCTGCGCGATCCGGCGGCGGTGCCGCTGCTGCTCGCCGAGGCCGACCTGGACAGCTGGACCGCCTCGACCTAGACGATCGCCCGGGAGCGCGTGGGGGTCACAGGATCGCGGTGGTCGGCTCGATCGGCTCTTCTGGCGGGGGCGGCGGGCGGCGGTTGCGGCGGCGTACGTACCAGAGGCCGAAAAGGCCGCCGCAGATGCCCGACACGCAGGTCCAGATCCACCAGCGGTACTCGGGATCCGGCTGTACGACCAGGAGCACGACCAGGGCGATGACCCACAGACCCGTACCCGTGAGAATCGTGAGCGTGTCGTTGGTCCTCAACGGCTGCAGATCCGGACGTCGTGGCTGGTTCACGCGCTCCAGACTAGGTGACGACGTCTCACTGTTCGCAAAACGGATTACGTCAAGACGCGAATCCATCTCGAAAGCATCACCATCACCAGCCGGGTCTTCCGAGATGGGCATCCCACTGTCACTCTGCGTGAGTGAATGATGTTAAAACCCACCAAATAAGTAGAATTGACCGTTTCTTCTTCATCTCTGACCGTGGCTCGTCCGTGGGCCGGGAGGTGCGCGGCGGGTTCGCCACGTTCTTCACGATGGCCTACATCGTCGTGCTCAACCCCTTGATCATCGCCACCGTCAAGGACGCCGAGGGCCAGTTCATCGGCGACGGGAGCACGCCCAACATCCCGCTCGTCGCGGCCGGCACCGCTCTCGTGGCCGGGTTGCTCAGCATCCTGATGGGGGTCATCGGCAAGGTCCCCTTCGCGATGGCCGCGGGTCTGGGCCTGAACGCCTTCGTCACCTACGGCATCGCCTCGCAGATGTCCTGGGAGTCGGCGATGGGCCTGGTGTTCCTGGAGGGCGTGATCATCGCCCTCCTGGTGCTCACCGGGTTCCGTACCGCCGTGTTCAACGCCATCCCACCCCAGCTCAAGACGGCGATCAGCGTCGGCATCGGCCTGTTCATCGCGCTGATCGGTTT
Organism: Streptosporangium sp. H16; assembly: GCF_051918855.1. Lineage (NCBI taxonomy): Bacteria > Bacillati > Actinomycetota > Actinomycetes > Streptosporangiales > Streptosporangiaceae > Streptosporangium > Streptosporangium sp. H16. The sequence continues at coordinate 175,717 of NZ_JBPXMD010000018.1, read as the reverse complement.
CGTGGACGCCGGTTTCGTCCGCCGGGTGGCGGCCGGGCCGCCGCTGGAGCTCGGCATCGCGGGCTCGCTGACCAGCTGGCCGATCTTCGTCTTCGTGGTCGGCCTGCTGCTGATCGTGCTGCTGGTGGCGCGCCAGACCAAGGGCGCCATCCTGATCGGCATCATCGCCACCACCGTCCTCGCGGTCATCGTCGAGGCCGTCGCCAAGGTCGGGGCCTCGGTGACGCCGGGTCAGCCGCCGAACCCCGCGGGCTGGCAGCTCGTCGTCCCCCAGCTGCCCGAGCAGATCTTCGGCTTCAACAACCCGCTGGTGCTGTTCAGGGAGTTCGACCCGCTCGGTGCCTTCGGCTCCGTCTCGGTCATCCTGGCCCTGCTGCTCATCTTCACGCTGTTGATCACCGACTTCTTCGACACCATGGGCACGATCGTGGGCGTCGGTGGCCAGGCAGGGCTGATCAGGGAGGACGGCACCCTGCCCAGGACCCGAGAGATCCTCCTCGTCGACTCGATCGGCGCGGCGGCCGGAGGCGCGGGCTCCGTCTCCTCCAACACGACCTACATCGAGTCGGCGGCGGGTGTCGGCGAGGGCGCCCGCACCGGCCTCGCCAGCGTCGTCACCGGCGTGCTGTTCCTGCTGGCCATCTTCGTCTCGCCGCTCGTCGCCGTCGTCCCCTACGAGGCCGCCGCCCCTGCCCTGGTCGTGGTCGGTTTCCTGATGATGACCGCCATCCGCGAGATCGACTTCACCGACTACGAGATCTCCATCCCGGCGTTCCTCACGATCGTCCTGATGCCGTTCACGTACTCGATCGCGACCGGTATCGGCGCGGGCTTCGTCACCTTCGTGCTGATCAAGGCCATCAAGGGCAAGGCCCGTGAGGTCCACCCGCTGATGTGGACGGTCGCGGGGCTGTTCGTGATCTACTTCGCGCTCGGCCCGATCAAGGCACTGCTCAACCTCGGCTGAGCGACGACCCGAAGGCCGTCATGGTGATCCAAGAAGATGATCGCCGTGACGGCCTTTCCGCGTTCTCGTCCGCCGTGCCGGAGAGCGGAACCGCGGCGGACGGATCGCGGTCGCTGGGCGACGGTCGCCGACGCGCCAGGCATTCCGTCCGCGATCCGAGGTCCGTTCCAGATCATGTCGGCAAGACGGTGGGTTCCGTTTTTCCGAAGAGGGATGGCAGGTCCACGAGGAGAACGTCGCCACGGCGGCGTGCGATGGCCACGAGGTCGGGGTGGAAGCCTTCCAGCGAGAAGATCGCCAGGCGAGTGGAGGTGACGTCATGCCCCTGGCCTCGGAGGATCTCCTTCAGCCGGTCGAGCCGTTCCAGGTCTGCGGGGCCTCGCCTTACGAGAGTGGCCTTCGCCTCCCCGATGAGTCCCACCGTGGCGCGGCCGGACCTCCGGTCCAAGGCGATGACGTCGATCTCGTGTTTGGCCCGTCCGCCTTGATCGTTGATCACTGTCGAGGCGATCGTGCTCGTTCCCGCGCGGAGGGAGGGGTCGGTGCGGCTGCGGAGCCACTCGCGTGAGCATTCCTCGAAATGAGGGCCCAGGATGCGGGAGATGAAGGTGGGCTGGGATTCGTGCCACGCCTGGGTGGAGCCGCCCGTCTCGATCAGGTCCCGTTTCGGAACGGTGATCAGGTTGTGGAAGCGGATGATGGGATCCGCGACGGTGATCACCGGGCGACGTTCCCAGAGCGGATCGGTCGAGTAGTCGAGGTATCCCGAACTCGTCAGCATCTCAAGCGGGCGGGTCAGAGACGTGCGATCGCGTTCGACCAATCCGCCGATCTTCGTCGGGCTGGTGGCGCCGGTGGCGACCGCGTTGATGATCGCGTAATGGAGTGAGCTCCCGGTGAACCGCGGGTCCTCCCGCAGTAGATACTCCGCCTCGCTACGGGAGAAGAGTGCCTGACCGGGATTGAGAACCGTCGCCGGAATCCAGGCGTCGAACTCCTGCGGGGTTCGAGGCGAAGGTGACGAGGTCAGGTTGCGGTAGCCGGGAGATCCGCCGATCGTGGCGTGCAGTCGCAGGGCGGTCGCCGGGTCGTCGACACCCCAGTGCCGCGCGGTGGTGCTCGGATCGAACGGTTGGAGGCGCATGTCGACCGCGGCCCGCCCGCGCAGGGCCTTCGTGCCGGACAGAAGATCGTTCATCACGGACACGGCCGATCCGCAGACGATCACTCGGCCGCCCTCGTGGCCGTGACCGGTCTGTGAACGGTCGTAGAGCAGCTGGAGCAGGCCGGGAAGCTCCGGAGAGTGCGTCATCCAGTAGGGCAACTCATCGATGACCAGCAATCCGGAGGCGCCTCGTCGTCGCGTGGTCAGGCTGATCGCCGAATCGAGGAGAGACTCCCAGCCGGAGTCGTCGCGGAAGAGGCCGGAGCTCACCCCCGCGTATCGCGCGAGGTCGTCGGCGAATCGCCGCCGCGCGGCCACCGTGCCCTCCTCGGCGACAGCGGAGACATAGAGGCCGTCCATCGCGTCGGCCAACGCGCGGAGGAGATAGCTCTTGCCGACCCGTCGCCGTCCTGACAGAACCCCCAACCGCAGATGGGGGTCGGGATGCGTGGCGAACTCGGTGAGTGTGGACCACTCGGAGTCGCGGGCAAGTAGACGGGAGGGTTTGAGCACTACTGTCTCCTGAACTGTAGGCTTGGAAGCCTACAGTTCAGGAGACAGTAGTGCATGGGTTTGCTGGACCGTCCGCCGATGCGGGTCACGCGAGCGGTACGGGGTGTCGGAACGTGTATTCGTGCCGGTCGAAGTCGAGGGTCCAGGCGTACTTGTCGAGGAAGGCGTGGGACAGCAGGCCGTCGACGCGTACGCCGCCGAACGATGCCCAGGGCACGCGCCGGGTCGGGGTCGTGGCCACGAACTGGTCGTCCTGGCGAAGCGGTCCCAGGTGGATCGGTTCGTCGACGACGAAGTGCGGGCGGGCCGCGCGGGCCCGGTTCACCCCCCAGGAGCGGTATCGCCGCGCGGTCGTGTAGAGGCATGCCTGGCGGGGCGGTGACCCGTCCTCCTGGATGACGTAGACCAGTCCGGAGTCGATGAAGAAATTGAGGTCCTGCCGGGTGCCGAAGCCTCCGCGGGCGAACATGTAGTGGTCCGCCCACAGGTAGAAGGGAATCCGGGCGAGTTCCGGCCGGTCGTCGAGAAGCGCGAGATGGTCGGCCGCCTGCCGTGGGTCGCGGCGTCGCGACAGGAGCAGGCGCCCGCGGGGGTGGTCGACGGTGGTGAGAAACCGCTGCAGCACGTTGGTGCCGATGATGACGAGATCCTGGTCGCCGCGCAGCGTCGGCATGGCCTCCACCGGCACGTTGGTCAGGACGGCGTCGCCGAGCGTCAGCTCCCTGGCGATCCCGGTGTAGAGGTCGGTGCGGGTCGTACCGTGATGATCCTTTCCACCGGGGATCAGCCGGATGCCCAGCGCTTCGGCGCGCCCGGTTCCCATGACGAGGAACGTGCCGCCGGTGTCGATGTGGGCGCGTACGGGGTGGCCGTCGAGCGTGGCGTCCACGGCGGGCAGGTAGGGCGCCAGCGCGTGGTCGGCGAAGGGAAGGACGGTCGCGCGGTCGAGCTCGACGCTCAGCGGGTGATCCATCCGCGCCACGAGATCGGGAGGCATCGGTCGTTTCCCCCGGCGCCGCTGTACGTGCGCGTGGGCCTCGGCCGGCCGGTCCAGATGCAGCAAGGCGTGCGCGACGGGTTCGTCCAGTTCCGTCCAGGCCGGATAAAGACGGCGAACGGCCTCGTAGTGGGTCAGCGCCTGCTCGTAGTCTCCGCGCACGTAGCTGGTCAGGAACCGGAGGTGCGCGTGTTGCCGCGGGCCGGCATGGGCGGCCAGACGCTCGGCCTCGTCGATGTCCCCGCGCTTCCAGGCCCGCCACGCGGCGCGGGCGGGCGCTCCCCGTGCGTGCCACCGGCGGGAGGCCCAGCTCATTCTCCGGCCTCCCCGGTCTCCCCGGCCGTCTGATCGCCTCCGGCGCTCAGGTCCAGGGTGGCCGCGATGACGGTGAGCAGCGGGACCAGCGCGTGGGCGGCGAGCTCGTACTCGCCTCGCCGGGGCTGGACGAGCAGGCCCGCCGCCTGTAGCCCGCGCAGGTGGTGGTAGAGATGCCCGGTGGAGGTCGTCTCGCCGAGGACCTCCTGGAGCTGGGCGCGGGTGCGTGTCGTGCCGAGCACCGCGGTGAGCAACGCCAGGCGTGCCGGGCTCCCGAGGCACTCCAGCACGGTGGCGGTACCCGATCGCTCCGCGCCGATGAGATCGCGAACGGGACGCTGCTTGGCCCACAGATACTCGCGGCCGTCGCGGCTGACGGCTCCCGCGTACGCGATCGCGCCGGTCGCCTCCAACGGTCCGGGAGCCTGCCCGTCGTCGGTGCCGCCGATGTGCTCGCGGAGCCGGTCGAGCAATCGCAGGGGCGCGTCGCCGGTCGAGCCGCTGGCCGCCCGCTCCTTTCGCTGGGTGGCCGGCGCCGTCTCCAGCCGTTCCACCCGCCTTTCCAGAGCGGCGAGCCGCTGCTCCGTCGTGTCCATTCGCACGCCCCCTCAGATCGCCATCGAGAGATAATTCCGTAATTTCGGAATAGCGTACATATGATCCCTTGCAGGGGTCAACGATCCGCACGCCCTCGACCGGTCACCCGGACCGACGATCACCACTCAAGGGGAAGGTCCTCGAGGAAGGGTTTCCGCGTCCTGTGGCCGGGTGGTCGCCGCGCCGGGACCTTCCCGGTCGGCGGGTGGCTCTCAGTGCCTCGTCCAGATCCAGGCCGTGCTGTTTTCGTCGGCCGCAGGCTCGCCGCCGACCCCGATCACCTGGTTGCTGCCCGGAACCAGCGCGAGGTCGAAGACGGCGGGGGCTTTCTGGGTGCCGGGGTTTTTTTCGTACGTCCAACTCCGGCCGTCGTAGTGGAGCAGGATCCGATCGTCCGTGTAGTCCCAGTAGTCGGCGGCGACCCAGGCTCCGTCGTGCCCGTCGGGGGCCACCGCGGAGAAGTGGACGAACCTCGCCGGTCCGTCGACCACGTTCCACCGCCGCCCGTCCCAGCGGACAACGACCGCCGCCGCCCTGTCGCGGCCGATCGCCCACGCCTCATCCGCGGAGACCACCGCGATGTCCTCCAGCTCGGCCTTCCTCTCCACCAAGGGCAACGGCATCGGCACGGTGTTCCAGCGGTCACCGTCCCAGCGCATGACGACCCCGCCGCCGTCCGGCTCTCGCCCCAGCGCCCACACGTCGCGCGGTCCCACGGCGCCGAACGCGTGGATCCCGACACCGGGTGGCAGGGAGAAGTCCGACCAGCCGGTCCCCGACCATCGTCTGAGGAAGGGGCGCCGGGACTCGGGGTTCGTGGCGTCGGCGCCCTCGGTCGTCCCGGCGATCCACACGTCGCGCGGTCCGGCGACGACGGCGGCTTCCAGCAGGTGACGGCGGGAACCGCGCAGCCCGCCCATGTTCGACCACCCGCCACCGGTCCGGCGCCACGCGCCCGCATTGCCGAAGATCCAGACGTTGTCTCCGGACGAGGCGGACACCGCCCTTACCGGGAACAGTCCTTCGGGAGGGGTGACGGGGCGCCAGGTACGGCCGTTCCAGTGCACGAGGTGCGCGACAGGCTCACCCTCGCCGACATTGCCCACCGCCCAGGCGTCATCGGGGGAGAGCGCGACCACCCCGTTCATATGGGCACCCGCTCCGGGCAGTGTGGTCTCCCTCCAGGTGCCCATGGTCGGGGCGGGTGTCGGATGGTTCACCCCGGGCAGCCACGGCGACGGTTTCACACCGGGTGGCTCCGTCGCCGTGGGCGGGCGTCCGGACGCGCCGGCCGGGCCGGATGTGCCTGCCGGATCGGATGTGCCTGCCGGACTGGATGTTCCGGCCTGGTCGGCCGTGCCGGATGCGCCGCACGCCGTCACGGAGAGTGCCAGCAACGCCGACACCAGCGATCGCCTCATGAGAAGAAGATCCCATGGATGGCGATCGTCTCAGGGGGTCCGGCCGGACGGCGACCTCGCGGCCTTCCCGAATGCCGTTCCGCTCAACGCCCCCTTCCCATGCGCCGTCTGCTCAAGCCCCCTTCCCGCACCATCGTGCTCAACGCCCTCTGAGGTCACGGCCCACGTGCCGTCCTGCTCAAGGGTTCTGGCCAGGCCCGTGTGCCGTCGTGCTCTCCTAGCGCCCTCTGGGGCCACCGGGGAGCAGCCCCGCGCGGTACGCCTTGAGGACGGCGTCGGATTCGGCCTGGGTGAGCGTGCCGGCGGTGACGGCCGCCTTCAGGCGTTCGGTCAAGGCGGTCTCGGCCTCGGCGCCGCGTTGCCGGTGGAGCGTCTCCAGCGCGGCGGTGACCTTGTCCGCCGTGAGACCGAGCTTGGCGGCCAGAGCTTCGGCCTTGTCCCGTACGGCGGCCTGCCCGGCCTCCTTCGGCGGGCGACCCGGTCCGCCTTCCTTGCGGAGCTCCTCCAGGGCCGCGGTGACCTTGGCCTCGTCGACACCGAGGGCCTCGGCGAGCTTGGCGGCCATCTCCCCGTGGTCGCCGCGGACGCCGGGGCCGTGGCCGGGGCCGTGGCCCCAGCGCGGGCCGTGCTCGGCGCCGTCGTGGCCGGTGCCGGGGGTCGCAGGGGAGGGGGACGACGGCGTGGGGGTGGGGCTGGTCGCCCAGGCCGCCACGGGGACGGCCAGCCCGCCGGCCAGAGCGGTGCCGACGCCGGCGATGATGATCATGCGCTTGGTGCGGTTCATGTGACTCCTAGTCCGATGTGGAGCACCTACCGGACCAATGGTCGGGCGACCGCATGAGACCCCCCTCATCCCTGTCTGAGAATCCGATGAGATCCGGGGCCCGCGCGTCGGCCGACCGCTCCGGCGGGCGGAATCCCGTCCGGCCGGTCGCCTCGACCACCGGGAGCGCGGGGCGGCCGGTCCCCCCGGGGGGCGCGGGAGCGCGAAGAGATAAAATGGCGGCTCTGGTGTACGAGGTCGCCCCATTTGAAGGCCTTCCCGTCGAGGGCCTTCGGTTTCCGCGAGGGGGAGTACGGCCAGACCCGCCGGCGCTTCTGACGGGCGCCTCGCGCGCGGCGAACCCCCCGGATCTCCGGCGCCTTCCCCCGGGTTTCCGGGGGGCGGCGCCCGGCGCTCGGGGCGGGGTTGGCGATCCCTCATCCGTCTGGCACGCTGTACGGCCCGTTCCGAGAAGGAAACCCGCTGGAGGGAATCACGTGCACACGTATATAGTTAGCAAAGGTAATGACCTACGCTAATGAATCACCCCAGGAAGGACCACGTCGCGAACCTGCGCAGCGACGCCGGTCTGGCTTCGGCTCTGCGCGTGTCGCTGGCACGACTGAACAGACGCCTGCGCAGGCAGGCCGCGGTGCACTCGCTGACGCCCACCCAGCTCGCGACGCTCGCCGCCGTAGAACGGCATTCCGGGATAACCCCCGGCGAATTGGCCGAGCTGGAGAAGGTCCAGCCGCCCTCGATGACCCGCGTGATCGCCGTGCTGGCCGAGCGGGAGCTGGTGTCACGTACACCGCACCCGACCGACCGGCGCCAGGTGACCGTGGGCGTGACCGAGCAGGGCTCAACCCTGCTGAGGGAGGAGCGGCGTCTCAAGGAGGCGTGGCTGACGCAGCGGCTGAAGGAGCTGACACCCGAGGAGAGGGCGACGCTCCGGCAGGCGGCTCCGATACTGGAGAAGCTCAGCCGGATCTAGCCGACCCCGAGGAACCCGAGGCCCCGGCGGCCCCGCGCGACGCCGGGGCATCCGCCGCGCCAGGCGGAGGACCAGGTACGAAGCCGCAGGAGGAGCCGGACGGTGAACCGGGCGGGGAGTCCGGTACGAAGCCGAACGGGGAGCCGGACCGGGAGTCCGGTACGAAGCCGGACGGGAGCCGGGGCCGGAAGCCCGGCGGGAAGACCGGGCTGAGGGCGAGGGTCCGGCGGCGGCGGGCCGCGAGAGCCGCGAGAGCCGCGAGAGCCACAGCCACCGCGAACGAGTTCCAGGCCACGGAGAGCGGGACGGCCCAGCCCGTGCCCGAGACGCGGGGCGGGATGTTCCGGTCCCTGCGCGTCTACAACTACCGGCTGTTCGCGGCCGGAGGCGTGGTCTCCAACGTCGGCTCGTGGATGCAGCGCACCGCGCAGGACCTGCTGGTGCTCGACCTGACGAACGGCAGCGCCTTCGCGCTGGGCGTGACCGTCATGCTGCAGTTCCTGCCGTTGCTGCTCTTCGGACTCTGGGGCGGCATGCTCGCCGACCGCTATCCCAAGCGGCAACTGCTGATCGTCGCCCAGTCGCTCATGGGCCTGCTGGCGCTCACCATGGGCGTGCTCGTCGTGACCGGCTCGGCCCGGGTCTGGCAGGTGTTCGTGATGGCGTTCCTGCTCGGCCTCATCGCCTGCGTCGAGGTGCCGACCCGGCAGTCGTTCGTCGTGGAGATGGTCGGCCGCAAGGACCTGTCCAACGCGATCGCGCTGAACGCGTCGAGTTTCAACCTGGCCCGCGTGGTCGGTCCGGCCGTCGCGGGTGTCCTGATCTACGCGTTCGGCGGCACCGGCCCGATCTTCCTGATCAACGCGCTGTCCTTCGCGGGCGTGCTCGCCGGCCTGATGCTCATGCGCACCTCCGAGCTGACCACCCCGGAGCCGGTGCCGAGGGCCAAGGGGCAGCTCCGCGAGGGTCTGCGCTACGTGATGGTGCGGCCCGAGCTGCTCATGCCGATACTGCTGATCGCCTTCGTCTCGCTGTTCACGCAGTCGTTCTCGATGTCGATCGCGCTCATGGCCCGCCAGGTCTTCGGGGCGGGCGCGGCCTCGTTCGGGCTGGCCTCCAGCATGTTCGCGGTCGGCGCGCTGGCGGGCGCGCTCATGGCGGCGCGGCGGGTACGGCCCAGCCGGCGGTTGCTGGTCGGCGGCGCGGTCGCGTTCGGCCTGTTCCAGATCGTCAGCGGCCTGGCGCCGTGGTACCCCCTCTACCTGGTCTCCCTCGTGCCCGCCGGCATCGCGTTGATCTCGGTGAACACCGCGGCCAACGCCAGCGTGCAGCTCGCCACCTCGCCGGAGATGCGCGGCCGGGTGATGGGGATCTACGTGCTCGTGTTCACCGGGGGCGCCCCCTTCGGCGCGCTGCTGCTCGGCTGGATCTCCGAGCTGGGCGGCCCGCGTGCGGGGGTCCTGGTGGGCGGCGCTCTCACCCTGATCGGCTCCGGTGTGGCCATAATGCTGACAAAGGTGATCAGCAGGAGGTCGCATGCGGCTGTTCGTGGGGTTGCTGCCGCCGCCACCGGCGCGCGATGAGCTCATCCTCGCCCTCGAAGCCCACCGGCCGCGCTGGCCGGGGCTCCGCTGGCTGGACCCGGCGAGCTGGCATGTGACGCTGTCGTTCCTCGGGGAGGTGCCCGACCGGGTGCTGCCCGAGCTGCGGGCGCGGCTCGCCGACGCCGCCACGCGCCACCCGCCGATGACGCTGTCCCTCACCGGTGCCGGGGCGTTTCCCTCGGCGGGCCGGGCGCGGGTCTTCCTGACCGGTCTGGGGGGCGACCGCGCCGGCCTCGCCCGCCTCGCCGTCCAGGTGGGGGCCGGGGCGCTGGAGGCCGGAGCCGGGCAGACGGACCGCCGGCGGTTCACGCCGCACCTGAGCCTGGCCCGGTGCCGCGCCGACACGGACGTGAGCGCCCTGGTCGAGGCGTTCGGGGCGTTCTCAGGAGCCGCGTGGGAGGCGGGGACGGTGCACCTGATGCGGAGCGACTTCGGGGGCGTGACCACCGGCGGGGGCGGGGCTCGTTACGAGACGGTCGAGGAATGGCATCTGACGGCCCCGGCACCCCGTGGGCAGAGCTAGGCTCCAGGACGTGGATCGTCCCCGTCGCTGGCTGCTGCCCACGGTGCTCGCACTGCTCGTGCTCCTCGTGGTGATCGGCGCCCTCGTGTCCTAGCCGCCCGGCGGCCGTCTTCCAGCCGCCCGGCGCCACCGTTCACCAGGCGTAGTGCTCGGGCGCCGTCTTGAAGCCGGGGAAGATCTCGTCCAGGCGGGCCAGGGCCTTCTCGTCCAGAACGATCTCCAGTGCCCTGGTGACGCCGTCGAGCTGGTCGAGCGTGCGCGGCCCGATGATCGGCGCGGTGACGATCTTCTGGTGGAGCAGCCACGCCAGGCCGACGTTCGCCGGATCCTCGCCCAGCTCGTCGCAGAACTCCTCGTAGCGCTCGATCTTGTCGCGGTGCTTGTCCAGCTGCTTGGTGATCTGCTCCGAGGCCGAACGCCCCTTGTCGATCTTCCGGAGGATGCCGCCGAGCAGGCCGCCCGCGAGCGGGCTCCACGGGATCAGGCCCACCCCGTAGTCCTCGGCCGCCGGGATCACCTCGAGCTCCGGTGCGCGGACGACCAGGTTGTAGTGGGACTGCTCGGAGACCAGGCCGACGCTGTTGCGGCGCCGCGCGCTCTCCTGGGCCTTGGCGATGTGCCAGCCCGCGAAGTTGGACGACCCGACGTACAGGATCTTGCCCTGCTGCTTGAGGATGTCCATGGCCTCCCAGAACTCGTCGAACGGGGTGTTCCGGTCGACGTGATGCGCCTGGTAGAGGTCGATGTGGTCGGTCTGCATCCGCTTCAGCGACGCGTCGGCGGCGCGGCGGATGTTGAGCGCGGACAGCTGGCCCTCGTTGGGCCAGTCCCCCATCGAGCCGTAGAGCTTCGTGGCGATCACCGTCTTCTCGCGGCGCCCGCCCCCCTTGGCGAACCAGCGGCCGATGATCTGCTCGGTGATGCCCTCGCCCTTCTTCCAGCCGTAGACGTTGGCGGTGTCGAAGAAGTTGATCCCCAGCTCATGGGCGTGGTCCATGATCGCGAAAGAGTCTTCCTCCGTGGTCAAGGGGCCGAAGTTCATCGTGCCCAGGCAAAGGCGGCTGACCTTCAGGCCGGTACGGCCAAGCTGCGTGTAATCCATGCCCTTCACACTAGGTACCTGGAGCGCACTCCAGGCGAGCGGATTCGCGAGGAAATCCGCGTCGGCCGGACCCGCCACGTCGGTGACGCCCGCGCGTACCGCCGGGGCATGATGGCTGAATGCTGAGTAAGGCGGGGGAAGTCCTGGTTCGCGTGTTCGCGGTGGCCGGCCTGGCCACGGCCGCGGTCCTCGCGGGACAGGGCGCGTGGGCGGGCGAGGGGCAGGGAGTCCGGGGGGACGCGGGAGACGGTACGCGGGCGAGGGCGGCACGAGAGGCGGCGCACGGGGTACCGGCGGGTACCGGGCGGGCGGACGGCGGGGAGCGGATCCTCTTCCGCTTCAAGGACAGCCGGATCACCGAGTCGAGCGGGCTGGCGGTCTCACCGACCGGCAAGGACGTCTACTACACCCACAACGACAGCTCCGCGGGGCCGGTCTTCTTCGCGGTCGGTCCCGACGGGCGGACCCGCGCGACCTTCACCCTGCGGGGGGCGGCCTCCCGCGACTGGGAGGGCATGGCGGCCTCCACCGATCCGCGTACCGGGCGGGGAGTGCTCTGGTTCGCCGACATCGGCGACAACCTCGAGGGGGCATGGCCCGACATCTCCGTGTACAAGGTGGCGGAGCCCGCCACGCTGAGCGACGCCGTCGTCCCCGCCGTGCGCTACCGGTTCCGCTACGAGGACGGCGGCCACAACGCGGAGGGCATCATGGTGCACCCCCGTACCGGTCGCCTCCACATCGTGACCAAGCAGTTCGCCGGTGCCGTCTACCAGGCTCCGAAGCGGCTGCGCACCGACAGGGTCAACGTGCTCCGCAAGGTCGGCTCCGCGCCCATCATGGCCACCGACGCCGCCTACGCCCCCGACGGGTCGAGCTTCGTCATCCGTACCTACTTCTCCGCCACGGTCTACCGCGCACCGGGAGAGCAGATCGCCCGGGTGACGATGCCGGAGCTGCGGCAGGCCGAGTCGATCACCTACACGCGCGACGGCAGGTACCTGCTGACCGGCAGCGAGGGAAGCCGCAGCCCGGTCTACCGGGTGCCACTGCCCGCGAGGATCCTCGACGCGGCGGCTCCCGAGCCCACGTCCGCCCGGCGCCAGGCGGCTCCCACCCCGGCCTCCGGTGTCACCGGCGCTCCGGAGCCCACGCCGGTCGCCGGGGTGAAGGCCGAGGAGGACGGCACCGGCGCGGACACGGGGGTGCCGACCTTGGCCGTGCTCCTCTGGCTGGCCATCGCCGCGGGCGCCATCGGCGCCATCACCCTGATCGCCCGCAGGACCCGCTGAACCCGCAGAACCCGCAGAGGTACTCAGACCCGCTGAGATACTCAGACCCGGTTGAGTGATCCGACGCAAGCGGACGGCAAGCCGCTTGCGCCATCCTTCGGACCATGCATGACGAGAACCCGGCGTCGAGCCCCCGCTCCTCCTCGCCGGTGGGCTGTCCTGAGTGCTCGGACCCCCTCGCGGGGACGCACGAGCGCTGCCCGCGCTGCGCGCTGCCCCTGAGGGGGCCGGTGGCGGCCGAGCTGTGGCGGCTCGACGGTGCCCTCGCGGGACTGCGCGCCCGCGAGGCGGAACTTCTCATCCGGCGCGGTCACCTGCTCGGCCTGCTCAGGCAGGAACGAGCCGGGCAGGAACCGGCCGAACGGGAGCGAGCCGAACGGGAGCGAGCCGGACAGGAAGGAACCGGACAGGAACCGGCCGGACGGGAGCAGGCCGGGAAGGAACCGGCCGGGCAGGAGCGGGCCGGGCAGGAGCGGGCACACCTGACCGGTGGCAGACCCGCCGGGCCGCCGGAGACGGTGCCCGAGCCCGCCGGGCGGCCGAAGGCGGTGCCCGAGCCGGGAAAGGACTTCTCGCCCCGGGCGGTGCAGAACCTGCTGCTCGGCCTCGGCGGGCTGCTGCTGGCCGTCGCGGCCGTGGTGTTCACGGTGGTCAGCTGGGGGAGCATGGGCCTCGGCGGCCGGGCGGCGATCCTGGTCGCCGTCACCGGGCTGACCTTCGCCGCGCCGGCGCTCCTGGTGAGGCGCGGGCTCGTCACCACCGCCGAGACCATCGCGATGCTCGGCGCGGCGCTGCTCTTCCTGGACGGCTACGCGGCCCGGCGGACGGGGCTGGCCGGGGCCGACGGCATGGCCGTACTCCATTACGCCGCCCTGCTGTTCGCCCTGGTCGCGCTCGCCATGGTGGGCTACTCGCGGCTCCTCCCGCTGCGACTGCCGCTGCCCCTCGCGATCGTCCTCGCCCAGTTCCCGCTCCCGCTGCTCGCTCTCGGCGAGACGACGCCGTGGATCACCGCCGCGCTCGCCGCCACGGCCGCCGCCGACGCCGTGTTCCTGGTGTTCCCGGTGTTCCCGGCGTTCCTGGCGTTCCACGTGGCGGGCCGGACTTCCGCGCCCGGCGGCCGCGGGCCGCTGAGGACGGTCGCGGTCTGTTTCGGCGTGGTGTGGGGGCTGGGGGTGTGCCACGGCCTCCTGGAATCATTCCCGAAGAAGACGCCGGGCACGTTCCCCGGCAGCGGTCCGGCGGCCGGTTCGCTCGGGGACGCCCTGTTGCTGGTCACGCTGGCGGTGATCGGGCTCGCGGTCGCGCGGAGGACACGGAACACGGACCGCCTCTGGGTCGTCACCGGCGTCTCGGCGCTCACGCTGACGGCGGGACTGGCGGCCCCCGCCTGGCCACTGCCGCTGACCTGGTGGGCCGTACCGTACACGGTGGCGGCCCTGGTCACCGTGGCGGTCATGCTGTACGCGCCCGGCCTGGACGAGCCGCGGATCCGCTCGTCCGGTGCCGTCTCCGCCGGGGTGCTGGCGGTGCTCACCGCACTGCCTTTCGCGAACGATGTGATCTTCACCCTGGTCGCCCCGTTCAACCGGCTCGGCGATGTGTGGTCGGGATCTCCGGGCTTCGCCGATGCCCGGCTGATCGCGCCGTTCCCGCAGTTCCCGGTCGTGTCGGGGCTGCTGGCCGTCGCCTCGGCACTGGCGGCCGCCCGGGGGCGGGCCTCCATGGGGTTCGCCGCGCTCGCCGCCGGGACGCTCGCGGTGGCCGTCGCCCCCGTCGCCTTCGGCTGGGGGCACGGCGTGGACCTCGTGGTCCTGTCGGCGCTGGCCGTCGTCCTCGTGACCGGCATGACCCTGGCCGGCCGGCCGCGGTGGGCGGGGGCCCTCTCGATCGCCGCCGGCGCGGTGTCCGCGGTGGCGACGGCCACCGCGCTCGCCGAGCGGTCCAGCACGTACGCGACGCTCGGCGTCCTGCTCGTCGCGTGGGGCGCGGCGGCGTTCGTGGCCCGGGTACGCGAGGCGGCGGCGGTCTCGCTGGTCGCCGGTGTGCTCTCGGCGACCGGCCTGATGTGGGCGGTCTCCACCGGGACCCGGTGGCTTCCGGCGGGTGACGGCCTGTCCCTGTCCCTGGCCGCCGGTGCGGTGCTCGCGGCGCTTGTCGCGCTGCGCGGCGGCTCACCGGCCAGGCCCTCGCCCGAGGGTGCGCCGGGGGAGACCGAGGGCGCGCCGGGGGAGAACGGTGATCTCCGGCGGTCCGCCGGGCTGGTGCTGAGCGTCGTGCTGGCGGTGCTCGCGGTCGTCTCCGCGCACGCCGCCGTCACCGCGATCCTCGGTTTCCACCGCCCCCTCGTACGGCCGTGGACGGCCGCGACAGGCCCCGCGGGCGGCCATCCGCCGCTCGCGGTGGTGGTCGGTCTCGTCGCCGCGGCGGCGGTGCTGGTCTCCTGGCAGGTCGCGCGGCGCAGGGGCGCGACCAGGGCGGCGCTGCTCGCCTGGCCCGCGGTGGTGGTGGCACTGCCGGTGTCGGTCGCCCTGCCGTACGGGGTGGAGCTGGGGCTGTTCGTCGCCGGTACCGTCCCGACGGCGTGGATGGCGGCGCGGAGCCGCGCGAACGCGGTCTTCGGCGGGGTGGCGGCGCTGTGGACCGCCTTCGTCGCGATCTCCTGGGCCCTCATGAGCGAGCCCGCGACCCTGCTCGTCCTTCCCGCCGTGGCGATGATCGCCGTGGCGGTCGTGCTGGGTGACCAGGCGAGGGCGAGGGCGAGGGGAAGGGGAAGGGCCGGGGCGGGGGCGGCGGTCGCGTTCGGGGAACGGGCGGTGGCGCCGGTCGCGGCGGGGCTGGCGGCGCTGCTGGCGGGCGGGGAGGCGCTGGCGGCCGGGCTGGCGCTGGACTGGCCGGTACGGCACGCGGCGTTCGGCCCGCTCGTCGTGGCCTGCGCGGCGGCGGCCGTGGCGGGCCGGTTCAGGAGGGCGACGTTCGCGGTCTGCGTGGAGGCGGCGGGTTACGTCCTCGCGGGAGCGGGCCTGCCGCTCGCCTCGGCCGACCTGCCGCCGGCGAGCCTGGCGTGCGCCGTGACGGGCGTGCTGATGGCCGGTACGGCGCTGCGGCCCGATCGCCGATGGGCAGGATACGTCGGAACGGGCTTCCTGCTGCTGGCCTCCTGGCTACGGCTGCTCGCCTCCGACATCAGCGTGATCGAGGCGTACACGGTCCCGTTCTCGCTGGTGCTGCTGGCGTTCGGCTGGTGGAGGGCGCGCGGAGGGGAGACGTCGTCCTGGGTCGCCTACGGTCCCGGGCTCGTCTCCAGCCTGGTACCCAGCATGTTCGCGCTGCTCACCGGCTCGGGCTGGCTCCGGCCGCTGCTGCTCGGCGTGGTCTCGCTGGCCGTGCTGCTGGCCGGTGCCCGGTTCCGGCTCCAGGCCCCGGCGGTCCTGGGCGGGCTGACCCTGGCCGTCGTCGCCCTGCACGAGCTGGCGCCGTGGATCGCGGAGGTGGTCGTGCTGGTGCCCCGATGGGTGCCGATGGCGCTGGGCGGGGTGCTGCTCGTGGTCGTCGGCGCGACCTACGAGGCGCGCCTGCGGGACGTGCGGCGCCTGCGGGGCGCGGTCGGCCGGATGCGCTGACCGTTCCCGAGGTCGCTTCTCCGGGTCGCTTCCCGAGGTCGCTCAGGGCTCAGCCGGGGGACTGCAGGTCGCGGCGGGCGGCGTGTTCGAGAGACGCCGCCACGTCGGGGTCGACGGGGAACCAGGTTAGGAGACTGGTCACCTGCAGAAGGCGTTTGAGGACATCCGATACCCCGGCGAGGCGCAGCCATCCGCCCGCCTCCGAGGTCACCCGCGCGCCGCTGAGAAGTATCCGCAGCCCTGTGGAGTCGCAGAAGGTGATGCCTCCGGCGTCGATGACGATCCGCGGGCGGTAGTCGGAGACCAGTTGTTCGATGGTCTCTCTGAGCAGCTCACTGGAATTACGGTCGATGTCACCCGTGACAGTGATCACGGTGCAGTCAACGTGCCCGTGGTGGTCGACGCCGATGGAGAGTTCTCTGCTCATCGCCTCGTATCTCCACCCGGTGACGCGGTCGGTTTCGGCCGCCATCCGGCCTGATCAAGGTATACCCCTCCGTGACACCGGGGTGGGCGACGGACGGGAGACATGTGCGTAACGGCTGTGGACGCCCGCCGCTCCGGGAGCCCGTGCGGGCGCGATCTCAGATGCAATCCCAGATGCGATCTCATACGTGATCCCGGGCGTGATCTCATACCGAAAATGAATGACCGCATTACTCTTTACTGCCCCGACATATTCACGTATTCCTCGACCGGCCTGGACGTGTTTCCCGCATAGGCAATGACGGTTAAGAACAAGGCCGGTTATCCCTTCTCTTGCGGTGAGGATTGCCGCTAACTTTCGAGCATGCGCGTTCTGATAACCGGGGCATCAGGTTTCGTCGGCTCGCATGCGGTCGCCGCGCTCCTCGCAGACGGGCATGAGCCGCTTCTTCTCATACGTAATCCAGAGAAAACACGCGAGGTGCTGGCCGCCATCGGGGTGACGGGGGCGATTCCCCTGCACCGGGCCGATATCCGAGACGCGGCGGCCGTGCGGGAGGGGCTCGAACAGTGCGACGCCGTCATTCACGCCGCCGCGGAAATCGGGGTGATCGGCCGGGCCGATGACCTGAACGGTACGAATGTGACCGGGGTCAGGAACGTCCTCGGGCAGGCCGTCGAACTCGGTCTCGACCCCATAGTGCACGTCTCCAGCGTCGGCGTCTTCGTGCCCCCCTCCGGACCGGTGATCACGACCGAGAGCCCGCTCTCCACGCCCAGGAACGGATACGGCAGAAGCAAGATCTCCGCCGAGCGCTACGCCAGGCGGCTGCAGGAGCAGGGGATGCCGATCACGATCGTCTATCCGGCCGGGGTCACCGGGCCGTACCAGCCCTCGCTGGACGCGATGGTGGAAGGGCTGCGCGCCGGCCTGGAACAGGGCTGGCCGATCACCGCGGGCGGCGTCAACATCGTCGACGTACGGGATCTGGCCGTCGTGCTCGCCCGCTGCCTCGAACCGGGGCGCGGGCCACGCCGGTTCATGCTGGGCGGGCACTACCTCACCTGGGCGCAGCTCGCCGACGTCTGCGACGAGTTGACGGGAAACCGCGGCCGGAGGTTCAGGATCCACCGGTCGGTGTTGCGCGGCGCGGCGGCCGTGGGCGACGTGATGAAGCTGATCAAGGAGATCGACTACCCGCTGACCAGGGACGCCGTCGAGATGATGGTCACGATGGTCCGCACGTACGACACCCCGACCCTGGAGGCGCTCGGCGTGGGCCTGCGGCCGGTCCGGGAGACCATCGCCGACTCGCTGCGCTGGCTGGCACAGGAAGGACATCTCACCACCGGCAAGGCCGGGAGATTGGCGGGATAATGTCACGCGGTGACACGCTTCCCACCCTGGCGGAATCGAGCACCTCGGACCACGCCATGATCACCTTCAGGGAAAGCCGCCTCGCAGGAGAACACCCTCGCAGGCGGGCGGCCCTGTGAGGCGGCCTCGCACGAGGCAGGCAACGAGCAGGGAGGAGCCGGCGATGAAGGTCGGGATCGTCGGTGCGGGGATCGTCGGGCTGGCCGTGGCCAGGGAGACGGCGCTGACCCACGGGGCCACCGTGACCGTCCTCGACAAGGAGGACCGCGTCGGGGCCCACCAGACCGGGCACAACAGCGGTGTCGTCCACGCCGGGATCTACTACCGTCCGGGCTCGCTCAAGGCCACGCTCTGCAGGGAGGGCGTGGCGATGCTCAGGCAGTACTGCGCCGAGCACCGCATCCCGTACGACGAGGTCGGCAAGCTCGTCGTCGCCTCCACCGGACCCGAGCGGCCCGAGCTGCGCAGGATCGCCGAGCGGGCCCGCGCGAACGGGGTTCCCGGCATCGCCGAGCTCGACGCGCTGGCCCTGCGCGAGATCGAGCCGCACGCCGTCGGCGTGGGCGCCGTGCACTCCCCGCACACCGCGATCGCCGACTTCCCCGCCGTCGCCCGGCGCCTCGCCCTGGACGTGGAGGAGAGCGGCGGCTCGGTGCTGCTGTCCCACCCGGTGCGCGCCGTACGGGAGACCGCGGGCGGGGTGAGCGTCCTGGCGGGGGAGCGGACGCTGAGGTTCGACCGGGTGATTGTTTGTGCCGGGCTCGGCACCGACACCGTCGCGCGGATGGCGGGGATTCCCGGCGACGTACGGATCGTCCCCTTCCGCGGCGAGTACTACGCGCTGGCCGGGGAGGCGAAGAACCTGGTCCGCGGGCTCATCTACCCGGTTCCCGACCCCCGCTACCCGTTCCTCGGCGTGCACCTGACCCGCAGGATCGACGGCGAGGTGCTGGTCGGCCCCAACGCGGTCATGGCGCTGGCGCTGGAGGGCTACTCCTGGCGGAACGTCGACCTCGCCGACCTGGGCCGGATCCTGGCCTGGCGGGGCACCCGCCGCCTCGCCGCCAGGCACTGGCGGACCGGGATCAGGGAGGTGGCCGGTTCGATGGGTAAAGGATCCTTCCTGCGGGCCGCGCGCCGCTACGTCCCGGCCCTGACCGGCGCCGACCTGGTCAGGACCGCCGGAGGCGTCCGCGCACAGGCTGTGGACGGGCGGGGCGGCATGCTGGACGACTTCGCTATCGACGTGCACGGCCGCGTCGCCCTCGTGCGCAACGCCCCCTCACCGGCGGCCACGTCAAGTTTGGCGATTGCCAGGCATATTGTGGGGTTAGCCTCAGTGTTGACCAGTTAACTGCTTTCTCATGTGGGCCGGTGAAAATAAACCAGTGACCGACTCACCCGAGGCCCGCCTGCTGATCGTCGAGGACGAGCCCAACATCCTCGAGCTTCTGGCCGCGAGCCTGAGGTTCGCCGGGTTCGGTGTCAACACGGCGGGCAACGGCACGGACGCCGTCGCCGCCGTCCAACGGCACCGGCCCGACCTCATCGTGCTCGACGTGATGCTCCCCGACATGGACGGCTTCGACGTCGTACGGCGCCTGCGCGGCGGCGGCAGCGACACGCCGGTGGTCTTCCTCACCGCGCGTGACGCCACCGAGGACAAGATTCGCGGGCTGACCGTAGGCGGGGACGACTACGTGACCAAGCCGTTCAGCCTGGAGGAGGTCGTGGCCCGCATCCGGGCCGTGCTGCGCCGTACCGGCTCCGGCGACCTCGCGCCCCGGCCGCCCCGGCTCACCTTCGCCGACCTCGAACTCGACGAGGAGAGCCACGAGGTGTGGCGCGGGGGCAGGGCGGTGTCGCTGTCGCCGACGGAGTTCAAGCTCCTGCGCTACTTCATGGCGAACGCGGGGCGGGTGCTGTCCAAGGTCCAGATCCTCGACCACGTGTGGGACTACGACTTCAGGGGCGACGTCGGGATCGTGGAGTCCTACGTCTCCGTGCTCCGCCGCAAGATCGACAACGTCGAACCGAGGTTGATCCACACCCTGCGCGGCGTCGGATACGTGCTGCGCTTACCACCGGGCACGTGATGCTCAACGCGACTCCCCTGCGGGTGAAGCTGATCGGCGTCATCCTGGTCCTGCTGACGATCGCGCTCGCCCTCATCGGCATCGGCAGCGTCTCGATCATGCGCGGTTACCTGATCGACCGCGTCGACGGCCAGATCGACCTGACCACCGACTCCGCGCTGCGCCGCATGAACAACCGGGGATCTGTCGCGCTGGTCGGCAAGTCGATGCCGTCCGACGCCAGGCTGGAACTCCGCGGCAGGAACGGCAAGACCCTCGTCCTGCTCAGCGGCATCGACGTGGAGGGCAAGCCGGGGCCGGAAGTGCCCCCGGGACAGGGCGGCCACTCGTTCGAGAGCGGCGACTGGCGAGTCAGGGTGACCTCGCTGGACACCGGCGGAACCCTCATCGTGGCCGTGGACATGGGAGAGGTACGGCAGATCGTCGGCCAGCTCGCGCTGGTGGAGCTGCTCGGCGGGAGCGGCCTGGTGCTGATGCTCGCCGGGGCCGGTGTGGTGATCATCCGCAGGAGCCTGCGCCCGCTGGAGGAGATCGAGCGCACCGCGGAGGCCATCGCCGCCGGAGACCTGGGCCGCCGCGTCCCCGACGCCGACCCGCGCACCGAGGTGGGCCGCCTCGGCCGGTCACTGAACGGCATGCTCGCCCAGATCGAGACGGCCTTCCGCGCCCGTTCGGAGTCGGAGTCCTCGGCCCGCAGTTCGGAGGAGCGCATGCGCAGGTTCGTCGCGGACGCCTCGCACGAGCTGCGCACGCCACTGACCTCGATCCGGGGTTTCGCCGAGTTCTACCGGCAGGCGCCAGGCATCGACGCCGCGCCGCTGATGCGCCGGGTCGAGTCCGAGGCGGTCAGGATGGGCCTGCTCGTCGACGACCTGCTGATGCTGGCCCGGCTCGACCAGCAGCGGCCGATGGTCATGCGTCCGGTCGACCTGCTCGCCATCGCCGCCGACGCCGTCCACGACGCCCGCATCCTCGCCCCGGAACGCGAGGTCACGCTCTCGGTGGACGGTTCCGCGCTCATCGTCTCCGGCGACGAGGTACGGCTCCGCCAGGTCGTGGGCAACCTCATGACCAACGCGCTCACCCACACCCCCGAGGGCACCCCCGTACGGGTGGCCCTCTCCGGCGACGAGGGCATGGCCGTCATCGAGGTCGCCGACGACGGGCCCGGCCTCACCACCGAGCAGCGTGAACGCGTCTTCGAGCGGTTCTACCGCGCCGACTCCGCCCGGGGCCGGCGCGCCCCCGAGGACGGCGGCAGCGGTCTCGGCCTGGCCATCGTCGCCGCGATGGTCGAGGCGCACGGCGGCCGCGTCGCCGTGGAGTCGGAGCCCGGCAAGGGCTCGACGTTCCGGGTGATCCTCCCGCTTGCCCCCGAATCCGACTGAACCGCGCCCGCGGATCATCCGAACGGATCGCGTCTCCGGACCCGGCTGAACCCCGCCTCCGGACCCGGCCGGACCCCGATCCCGGACCCGGACCCGGCCGGACCCCACCGGAATCCGGCTGACTCCGCCGGTCCGGCCGGTCCCGCCGGTCCGGCCGATCACCGTCACCGCCCGGTTCAGGGGGCGCCGGTACCGGGTTCCGGCCAGCTGCTGTCGGGGAACTCCCCTCCGGCCGCGCCGCCGGGCAGTACCACCCGGTCGTTCTCGGACAGCCCGGAAGTGACCTCGACGTACCGGTCGCCGCGGACCCCCGTCTCCACGACCCGCTCGGCGCCTCCCCGCACGGTGACCCTGGAGACCCCGTCCCTGGTCCGTACGGCCTGCGCCGGGACGTAGAGCGTCTCGGCGGACTCGGCGACGGTCACGGTGACCGAGGCGGTCTGGCCCACCAGGAGGTTCGCCGGGGGCTCGTCGAACGCGATCGTGACGCCGTACCTCACCAGCCGGTCGCTGGTGGTCGCGGTGGGGGCGATCCCCGTCACGGTGCCCGTGTACCTCTCCCCCTGCCGGGTGGCCAGGGTGATCGCCGCCTGCTGCCCCAACTTCAGGCTGCCGATGTCCGACTCGGTGAACAGCGCCTCCACCTGGAGCTCGTCCAGGTCCCCGAGGGTGAGGAAGGTGCCGGTGCCCGCGCTGTCGCCGACCGCTCCGGCCACGGACATGACGGTGCCGTCGGTGGGGGCGACGATCCGCACACCCGCGAGTTCCTCCTTGGCGTCGGTCAGCTCCGCCCGGGCCTGCTTCACGCGGGCCTCGGCCTGCTCCACGGTGAGCGTCCCCCGCCCGGCTCCGCCGTTCTGCTGGGGACCCTGCCGAGGGCCCTGCTGGGTGTTCCGCCCGCCGTCCTGCCCGGTGTTCCTGTCCGTTCCCGTTCCCGTGCTCGCGCTCGGCTTCGGGGTGGGACATCCGGTGGTGGTGGGCCTGGCAGTGGCGGTCGGTACCGCCGTGCCGGTGGGACCGGTGGGACCGGTGGGACCGGTGGGGCCCGCCGTCGGTCCGGGGTGCTCGCCGGGGCCGGTCGAGGGGCCCGAGGGCGGGACTGCGGGACCGGGGCCAGTGGTCGCGGGCGGCTCGCCCCCGTGCGGCCTCGCGGTCACGGTGACCGTCGCGGTGGCCGTCACGGTCACCGTCGGAGCGGCCGTCACGGTGACGGTGACCGTCGGCGCGGGCTGGGGAGCGCCCTCACCCGTCCGCGCGGCCACCGGTGTCGCGGCCACCGGTGTCGCGGTCGGTGCCGGTACGGACGCGGAGTTCCGCGCCGGAACGGGGGTGGGGGTGAGGGCCGGGGCCGCCGCGAAGCGGTACCCGGCGGGGACTATCCCGCCCGCGGGGACGACCTGTGCCGTCCGCGCCGATCCGGCCGGCGCGGACGCCGGGTACGGCGAGAGCGTGCGCGCCGATCCGGCCGGCGGGGATGTCGAGGGTGGTGAGAGCGTGCGCGC
Organism: Streptosporangium sp. H16; assembly: GCF_051918855.1. Classification (NCBI taxonomy): domain Bacteria; kingdom Bacillati; phylum Actinomycetota; class Actinomycetes; order Streptosporangiales; family Streptosporangiaceae; genus Streptosporangium; species Streptosporangium sp. H16. The sequence continues at coordinate 153,051 of NZ_JBPXMD010000018.1, read as the reverse complement.
GGGCCCCGGCCCCTGCGTGGGGGCACCCGTCCTGGTCGGGGCGGGCGTGAAGGTGGCATCCGCCCCCGGAGACCGTGTCGTCGTGGGGGTGGCGTTCGCTCCCGGAGGCCGTGTCGCCGTGGGCTCGCAGCCGGCCTGCCTGGCGGGACCCGTCCGGTCCGACCCCGTCCGATCCCCTGTCTGGTCGGACCCCGTCTGATCCCCGGTCCGGTCAACCGCCCGGTCCCCGTCCTGGCCTCCGGCCTGCTGCCCGGCCTCGGCCGTCCCCGTGCTCTCCGGCGTGCTCCCCGCCGTGTCCAGCGCCTCCTCGGCCGCCGCGAGCTGCGCCTTCGCCGCGTCGTAGCGCTCGCGTGCGGGGGCGGAACCGATCCTGGCGAGCACGTCCCCCTTGCCGACCCTGTCCCCGGGCTTGACGTAGACCTTCGTGACCGTCCCCGAACCGCCGAAGGCCAGGTCGCGGGTGCCGTCGTCCACGGTGCTGCCCGCGGCCGACACCGCGGCGGTCACCGTCCCGCGCCTGGCGGACGCCAGTTCCACCCGGGGAGCCTGGTCGGAGCCGCCGTCGAACACGACGATCGCCCCCGTGCCCACCAGGACGAGGGCGGCCAGGGCGAGTCCTCCCGCGCGCAGCTTCTTCGGGAGATGGGTCGGTCTCATGGCGGACATCCTGGACCGCCTGATTCACAGCATGCTCACAGGTCCCTGAAGGTTTGCTGTGCATCCTGGGCGGTACGACCAGGTCTGCAGGAAATCTTCAGCCTTTGCCGGGGTGAGTCCAAGCCTGATGCGCCAGGGTCAGGCGCTGTGAAGCTGTCGACCAAGCGCGGAGCGCTGATCGTGAACGGGACCCTGGGGGTCCTGTTGCTGGGCGGAGTGGTGATCGCCTACTCCTCCCTCGGCGGCGAGGCCTCATCCGCCGACGCCGCGGTGCGGACCGTGGCGGTGACCCGTGCCACGGTCTCGGCCTCCGTCTCCGCCTCGGGAACCGTGGCCAGCGCCCGCGCCCGGTCCCTCTCCTTCGGATCGAGCGGCACCGTCGAGAAGATCTACGTCAAGGCCGGGGACAAGGTCACCGCGGGGCAGATCCTCGCCCGGCTGGACGACGACTCGGCGCAGGAGAGCCTGGACGCGGCCGCCGCCGCCCTCGACACCGCCGACGACGACACCTCCACCGCCGCGGCCTACGCCCAGTACGTCACGGCCAGGAACACCTACCGGTCCGCGAAGCGCGCGGTGGAGGGCACCGTCATCAAGGCGCCGTTCGCCGGTACGGTCACCGCCGTCAACGGCACGGTCGGCGGCTCCTCGGGCACCGCCGCCAAGGCCGCGACCAACGCGAAGAACTCGGCCGGTTCCGGGGCCTCCGCGAACTCGGACGGCGCGGCGAACGCCTCGGGCGGGTTCGTCGACCTCGCCGACACCCGCAGGCTCGAACTCGTCGCCACCTTCACCGAGGCCGACGTCACCAAGCTCAAGATCGGCCAGACGGCCTCCATCGGGTTCGACGCGCTCACCGGGGTCACCGCCTCCGGCAAGGTCACCCAGATCCAGCCGACCGCCACCACCAGCAACAACGTGGTCCAGTACCCGGTGACGATCTCCTTCACCAAGGTGCCGAAGCAGGTCAGGCTCGGCCAGACGGCCACGGTCGGGGTCGTCGTCGAGCGCGCCGAGGACGTGCTCGCCGTCTCCTCCGCGGTGATCTCCACGGCGGGCGGGCGGAGCACGGTGACCGTACTGCGGGACGGGCGCCAGGTGCCCGTCCAGGTGGAGACCGGGATCAAGGGCGACGCGCTCACCGAGATCAGGTCCGGGCTCGCCGAGGGCGACCGGGTGGTCCGCCCGGCGGCCACCGAGACCACCCGGCAGGGCGGCGGCTTCCCCGGCCTCGGCGGCGGGGGCGGCGGTCGCAACGGCGGGGGCGGAGGCGGCGGCATGCGCCCCGCCGGGGGAGGGAACGGCCGATGACCGTCCCCGTCCTGTCCCTCACGGACATCACCAAGGTGTACGGCAGGGGAGACGCCGAGGTCCGGGCGCTGCGCGGGGTGTCGCTCAGCGTCGACCGGGGCGACTACGTCGCCATCATGGGCGCCTCGGGCTCCGGCAAGTCCACGCTCATGAACATCCTGGGCTGCCTGGACGTGCCCACCTCCGGCGACTACCGCATCGACGGCACCGACGTCGGCTCGCTGGACGAGCGCAGGCTCGCCGTCCTCCGCAACCGGAAGATCGGATTCGTCTTCCAGTCGTTCAACCTGATCCCCCGGATGAGCGCGCTCGCCAACGTCGAGCTGCCCATGGCGTACGGCGGGGTCGGCGCCGCCGACCGGCGGGCCCGCGCCCTGGCGGCCCTGGAACAGGTCGGCCTGTCCGACCGGGTCCGCCACGAGCCGAACGAGCTCTCCGGCGGCCAGCAGCAGCGGGTGGCCGTGGCCAGGGCGCTGGTCACCGCGCCCGCCCTCCTGCTCGCCGACGAGCCGACCGGCAACCTCGACACCGCCTCCACCGGGGACGTGCTGGGCATCCTCGACCGGCTGAGCGTCGCGGGCCGGACGATCGTGATCATCACCCACGAGGACGACGTGGCCGCCCACGCCAAGCGGGTCATCCGCCTGGTGGACGGCCGGATCGTCGAGGACCGCCGCCAGGCCCCCGCCGACGGCCTCCCGCCCCGCATGCCGGAGGTCACCGCGTGAGCCGGCTCGAGATCCTGAGGTTCGCGCTCCGCGGGCTGGCCGCCAACAAGCTGCGCAGCTTCCTGACCACCCTCGGCATCCTCATCGGGGTGGCGGCGGTGATCCTGCTGGTCGCCTTCGGCGAGGGGGCCTCGCAGAGCATCCAGCAGTCCATCCAGCGGCTCGGCGCCAACACCCTCACCGTCTCGGCGTCCTTCGCCGGGGGCGGCGGCGGAGGTTTCGGGGGAGGGGGCGGGGGCCGGGCGGCCGGGGGCCAGAACGAGGGCCCGCGTACCCAGGCCAGGCAGCTCACCCTGGAGGACGCCAGGGCGCTGACCGACCGCGAGCAGGTTCCCTCGGTGCGGAGCGTGTCGCCCGTGGTGACCGCGAACGCGGCCACCGCCGTCCACGAGGGCGCCAGCCACACGATCGCGCAGTTCGTGGGCACCTACCCCAGTTACTTCGAGGCCACGAACAGGCCCGTCGAGAGCGGCACCTACTTCGTCAACGACGACGTGCTCGCCGCCAGGAAGGTCATGGTCATCGGGCGGACGGTGGCCGAGGAGCTGTTCGGTACGGCCGATCCGGTCGGCAGGCCGGTCAGCGTCTCCGGGGTGCCGTTCACGGTGATCGGGGTGCTCAGGGAGTCGGGCTCGGCGGGCATGCAGGACGCCGACGACGTGGCCGTCGTGCCGCTGCCCGCCGTGCAGCAGAGCCTGACGGGGTTCGGCGCGCTCGGCTCGATCATCGTGCAGGCGACCGGTGCCGACACGACCGACTCCGCCCAGGCCGAGGTGACCGCCGTGCTCAACCAGCGGCACGGCATCACCCCGGCGGGCGTCGCGGACTACCGGATCCTGAACCAGGCCACCCTGCAGGAGACCGTCAGCTCGACCGTGGGAATCTTCACCGCCCTGCTCGGCGCGGTCGCCGCCATCTCCCTGCTGGTCGGCGGCATCGGCATCACCAACATCATGCTCGTCACCGTCACCGAACGGACCAGGGAGATCGGCATCAGGAAGGCCATCGGCGCGCCCAGGAGCGCCATTCTCGGCCAGTTCCTGCTGGAGGCGACGGTGCTGAGCCTGGTGGGCGGCCTGTCGGGGGTCGCGGTCGCCTTCGCCGGCACCCGCTTCACGATCGCCGGGATCTCACCGGTGCTCGTACCGTCCTCGATCGCGCTGGCCCTGGGCGTCTCCGTGGGCATCGGGCTGTTCTTCGGCGGCTACCCGGCCAACCGGGCGGCCAGGCTCCGGCCCATCGAGGCACTGCGTCACGAGTGACCCGTACGGCTTACCCGGCTCAGGCGGCTTAGGCAAGGAGAGAGACATGGGCGGCGACGCCGACGAGACGGTCCCGGCGGGGAGAGCGCTGGAGAGTTCCCCGTTCCGGGGGGACCTGGACAGCGAGCTGGCGGCCCGGCCGCCGCGCCGCCTGCCGACGCTCACCCTCGTGCTGGGCGCCGGGGTGATGCTCGTGGCGGGGGTGATCGTGGGCATCCAGGCCCAGAAGGCGATGGGCGGTCCGTCCGGCGTCCCCGCGACGGCGACGCGGCAGGGCGACATGGGCCCCGGTGGCTTCGGCGGTTTCGGCGGCGGCCAGGGCCGTCAAGGGGGCCAGGAGGCCGGTCAGGACGGTGGTGGCCGGGGTGGCATGACCGTCGGCACGGTGCAGCGGGTCGAGGACGGCAAGGTCTACGTCCAGACGGCGGACGGCTCGGTCGTGACCGTGAACACCACGGACGAGACGTCCGTACGCGTCACGAAGGAGGGCAAGGTCACCGACCTCGAGCCCGGAGGCGCGGTGGTCGTACGCGGGGCGGCGGCCGACGACGGCTCGGTGACCGCGACCGTGATCACCGAGCCGTCGTCGGGCGCCGGACGCCGGTGAACCGGCCGCGGGCGAGGGGCGGGCCGTTTCCTGTAGGCGGTGGTGAACCGGGTTTCCCTGGGCGGCGCGCCGGTCGCCGTGAGCGCGGGCGAACCGCTTCTCGCAAGCGGTGCCGGGACGGTTCTCAGGAAACGTTCAGCCATGGCTGAGCTGCGTTCCAGCGAGGTGGGCGAGCCTCGGGATGTGCTGGACAGAGTGGAAGCCCGATTGCTGGTCGTGGACGACGAACCGAATATCAGGGAGTTGCTCTCGGCCAGCCTGCGCCTGTCCGGGTTCGAGGTGGTGACCGCGGTGGACGGCAGGGAGGCCGTGCACTTCGCCGAGCGCATCCGCCCCGACCTGGTCGTGCTGGACGTGATGCTGCCCGACATGGACGGCTTCGCCGTGGCGGGGCGGCTGCGGGAGATGAGCGGGCAGATGCCCGTGCTCTTCCTGACCGCCAGGGACGCCACCGACGACAAGGTCGCCGGGCTGCGCCTGGCCGACGACTACGTGACCAAGCCGTTCAGCCTGGAGGAGGTCCTCGCCCGCATCCGGGCCGTGCTCCGCCGTACCAGGGGAGACCTCGACCTGCCGGTCCGCCTGCAGGTCGGTGACCTCGAGCTGGACGAGGAGGCGCACCAGGTCTGGCGCTCCGGCGTCCCGGTACGGCTGTCGCCGACCGAGTTCAAGCTCCTGCACTACTTCATGGTCAACACCGGCAGGGTGCTCTCCAAGGCGCAGATCCTCGACCACGTCTGGAACTACGACTTCGGCGGCGACGCCGGGGTGGTCGAGTCCTACGTCTCCTACCTGCGCCGGAAGGTCGACACGGCCGAGCCCCGGCTCATCCACACCCTCCGCGGCGTGGGCTATGTGCTGCGACCGCCCCATAGTGATTGAATCTTCAGCTGATATTCAGCGTTAGCTGACCCGTTTCTGAGTTTTGTGTGTTCCAATAGACAATGCACGACCCCCGATCACCTCGGAAGCATCCGATGGGCTCGGGCTCGCCTCCAGCTGCGGGGGAGACGAGCTCGGCACGGCCCGCGGATGAGGTCCGAGGGCTGGGCCCCACCGCTTTACCGAGTTCGCCCCCGTAACCCGGTCGAGCGGTGGGGCCAAACGCGTCTAGAGGGGCCCTCGTAGGGCAGGATCGACCGTATGGGTGACAACGACGGTCTTCTGGAGACGCTGCGAGAGCTGCGGTGCCATCTCGACCGCGACCTGTTCCCCCTCGCGATCGGCGACGTGGCGGCCGACCGCCGGGCGCTGCGCGAGCTGACCGGCCAGCTCGACGACTACCTGATCCCCCGGCTGAGCGCGATCGACGCTCCGCTGCTCGCCGTCGTCGGCGGCTCCACCGGGGCGGGAAAATCCACGCTGGTGAACTCCCTGGTCGCCGAGGACGTCTCCGAGCCGGGCGTGCTGCGGCCCACGACGATGGCCCCCACCCTGGTCACCAGCCCCGTCGACCGCGAGTGGTTCACCGCCCAGAACGTCCTGCCCGGCCTGCCGCGCGTCACCGGGAGCGGCAGGGGTGAGCCCGGCACGCTCCGGATCGTCACCGCCGCGGCCGTCCCGCCGGGCCTGGCCCTGCTCGACGCCCCCGACATCGACTCGATCGTCACCGCCAACCGCGAGCTGGCCGCCCAGCTGCTCGCCGCCGCCGACCTGTGGTTGTTCACCACCACCGCCTCCCGGTACGCGGACGAGGTCCCCTGGAGTTTCCTGCGTTCGGCCAGGGAGCGGAGCACGGCCCTCGCCGTCGTCCTGTCCAGGGTCCCCCCCGAGGCCATGGGCGTGGTGCGCAAGGACCTGAACCGGTTGCTGGAGGCGAACGGCCTGGGCGGGACGCACCTTTTCGAGGTGCCCGAGCTGGTACTGCCCGACGAGAACGCCCGCCTGCCGCGCCAGGCGGTCCAGCCGATCGCCGACTGGCTCATCGCCATCGCCGCCGACTCCCGCTCCCGCGCCGAGGTGGTGCGCCAGACCCTGTCCGGCGCGCTGGAGAGCCTCTCCACCCGCGTGCCCGCGCTCGCCGCGGCGGTCGACCGCCAGCACACCGGGGCCGAGGAGCTCCGCTCGATGGCGGACGCCGCCTACGCCGTGGGCCTGTCCACCTTCGACGAGGGCATGCGGGACGGGTCGCTGCTGCGCGGCGAGGTCCTGGCCCGCTGGCAGGACTTCATCGGGACCGGCGACCTGATGCGCTCCCTGGAGAGCAGGGTCGGCAGGTTCAGGGACCGGGTCATGGCCTTCGTCACCGGGCGGCCCGCGCCCGAGAGCGAGCTGCGGACCGCTCTGGAGAGCGGGGTGGAGGCGCTGATCAGGGCCTCGGCCGACAGCGCCGCCGAACGCCTGCTGGAGTCGTGGTCGTCGCATCCCTCGGGGCGGGCCCTCCTCGAACGCGAGGGGGTCGCCGTCGCCGGGCGTCTCGGCCGCGCCTCCGCCGACCTGCCCGCCAGGGCCGAGGAGGCCGTCAGGGGCTGGCAGTCGTACGTGCTCGACCTGGTCCGCGAGGAGGGGGCGGACAGGCGGACCACCGCCCGCGTCACCTCGTTCGGCCTCAACGGGGCCGGGTTGCTGCTGATGATCGCGGTGTTCGCCTCGACCGGCGGCCTGACCGGCATCGAGGTCGGCATCGCCGGAGGCACCAGCGTGCTCAGCCAGAAGGTCCTGGAGGCCGTCTTCGGCGATCAGGCCGTCCGTGACCTCACCGTCAAGGCCCGCTCCGACCTGCGCGCCCGCGTGGCGATCCTCCTCGGTCAGGAGGCCGGCCGCTTCACCGACCTGCTGGACGCCGTCCAGCCCCCCGAGGGCACCGCCCCCGCCCTCCGCGCCACCGCCGACGCCGTACGCGAGCACCTGCGCGAGCTCCCCGTCGCGGACCGCCGGGCCGCGCTCCCCGCGGGTTCCGTCCCGATCGCCGCGGGGGAGTCCCGGAGACCGCCCGACGGCCTCCCACACGTGACCGGCGCACCTGACGGCGTTTCGCGTGCCACCGGTGCGGGAGAGGCGGGCCAGGCGTGAAGCTGCTGCGACGAGAGAAGACGGTCTCGCTGGACGACCGGCTGGCGGCGCTGGCGCGCGCCGCCGACCTGGCCGACGGGAGGCTGGACGCCGACGCGGTCGCCGCGGCGCGTTCGGTGATCTCCCGCGCCGGCGTACGCGCGAGCCTGTCGGTCGACCACACCGCGGTCGCGCTGGCGGGGGCCACCGGCAGCGGCAAGTCCTCGCTGTTCAACCTGCTGTCGGGTACCTCACTCGCCACGGTCGGCGTCACCAGGCCGACCACCTCGACCGCTCAGGCCGCGCTCTGGGAGGGCGCCGGGGCGGGACCGCTGCTCGACTGGCTGGAGATCCCCCGCCGTCACGAGCTCCTCGACACCTCCGCCCAGGTCGCCCAGAGCCCGTGGCACGGGAACGGTGAGGGGCCCCGGCCCGGCACCGGCCGGTCGGCCGGTGCGAGCGGGACCGAGCTGAGCGAGCGGGACGGCGGGACGGCTTTCGGGACGGAAGGGGAGGCCGCCGGGCTGATCCTGCTGGACCTGCCCGACCACGACTCGATCGAGCCTTCGCACCGACTGGAGGTCGACAGGCTCGTCGAGCTGGTCGACCTGCTGGTGTGGGTGCTCGACCCGCAGAAGTACGCCGACGCGGCCGTCCACGACCGCTACCTGCGGCCGCTGGCCCGGCACCGGGACGTCATGGTCGTCGTCCTCAACCAGGTCGACCGGCTCTCCCCGGCCGCCGCCGAGCGGTGCCTGAAGGACCTCCGGCGGCTCCTCGACGAGGACGGGCTGACCGGTGTCCCGGTGGTCGGGGCGTCCACCCGTACCGGCGCGGGCATCCCCGAGCTGAGCTCGCTGCTCACCTCCCGGGTCGCCGACCGGCGGTCCTGGTCCGCCCGCCTCGCCGCCGACGCGGGGATGGCCGCCGACGCGCTCCTCCAGGCGTCCGGCGTCACCCCCGGCAAGACCCCTCCTGACGTCGCGAGCGGGCCGGACGGCCTGGCGAGGCCGCTGAGGGACGCGCTGTCGCAGGCCGCCGGGGTGCCGGTCGTCGTCGAGGCCGTGGCCAAGTCCCACCGGCACCGCTCGGTCGCCGCCACCGGCTGGCCGCCCACCCGGTGGATCCGCCGTCTGCGGCCCGACCCGCTCCGCCGCCTCCGCCTGGACGCCACGAGCCGGTCCACTGGAGAACGGGTGGTGCCAAGGGAGCCAGGAGAGCCGGGGAACGTCATCGGAAGGACGTCGATCCCCGTCGCGACCGTCGTCCAGCGCTCCCGGATGGACACCGCGATCCGCGAGGCCGCCGGCGCCGCCTCCGCGGGGCTTCCCGCGCCGTGGGCCGCCGCCGTGCGGCAGGCGGCGAGGTCGCGCGGAGACGAGCTGGAGGACGGCCTGGACCGGGCGGTGGCCACCACCTCGCTCGGGGTCTCCAAGCGGCCCCTGTGGTGGCGGCTGGCCGGGCTGGCGCAGTGGCTGGCGCTCGCGACGGTGCTCGCCGGGGGGATCTGGCTGCTCGCCCTGGTCGCCCTCGACTATCTCCGACTTCCGCAGCTCTACCTGCCGACCGCGGGGGAGCTGCCCTGGCCGACCACGCTGCTGATCGGGGGCGTCCTGCTCGGTCTGCTGATCGCGCTGCTCTCCCGGGTGGCCGCCTGGCTCGGTGGCCGGCGCCGGGCCCGCAAGGCGGCGAAGGCGCTGCGGTCGAGCGTCGACAAGGTCGGCCGCGAGATGGTACTGGATCCCATGGAGGAGGAGCTGACCCGGTATCAGCACTTCACCGAGGCGGTCACGGTGGCCGGGAACGGAACCCGCGGATAGCCCGCGGACAGGCGGACGGTTTCGGCGGGGATCGAGCGCCTCCCGGGCGAAGGGGGACGGACCCTGGAGAAGGGATTCTGGCGTCCGTCTCTCAGGAGGCGCTCATCCGCGTCCTCTCCCACTGCCGCGCGGAGCCGGTCGGGGCCGGCCGGCGCGTCATGTGGGGGGAGCGCGTCAGGAAGTGAGATTCACGTAGTAGCTCGAGTAGCCGTTCATGTCGATCAGCCGGGTGCCGACGAGCCTGGCGGCGGTGCTGCCGATGCCGATGCAGGAGTCGAAGGCGTTCTGGTAGACGTACATCGGGCCGTAGGCGCCGGTCCAGACGGCTCCGTTGGCCGCTTCGGCGTAGTAGGCGGCGTAGCGGTTGTCGGTGTTGAGGACGAACGCCTCGCCGCCCGGGTTGATGGGCCACCAGCCCCGGGTGCCCCACTGACCGTAGTCGCGGCAGCCGTCGGGGCTGTAGAACATGATCGCGACCCACACCTTGGAGGTGTAGCGGTTACGGAAGTGCAGTTGCATCTCTACTCCTCCGGTTCCGTGAATCGCATGGCGAGGGGCCTGTCGTCGATCGGCTGGTCGGCCAGGGGCGGCAGGTGGTCGTCGGTCTTCGCGACCACGGCGGCACGGTCGGCCGCTCCCGGCCGCTCGTCCGTCTCGCCCGTGTTGGCCGCCGCCGCGTCCGCGAACGCCACCCGGGGGTCGGGGGAGCGTTCAGTGCCGTTGTCCGGCATGTGGCTCACCTACATTCGTTGAGTTCGTAGAGTGATTACTCGATAACATACAGTCACTTCCAAGGCCATGTAAAGAATCGTTTTCATTCCCGGCCACCTGCGGAGGCCCGGGGACTCGGAGTCCGGGCGTGTGGTCTCCCCGGCCGCGTCGGTGGCTCGGGCCTCGGCCGTTCGGCTCGTTTCACCTGCACCGACACGCTCGGCCGGTCCGCCACCGGCCGCGGCGGGGGCGGGGGTGGCGGGTCCGCCTGCCTGTCCGTCACCGACAATTTTTCTTGTATTGACGATAGGAGTCGTCGGACGCTATCGTCGAGGCATGTTCGAAGGGGGATTTCGAACACCGCACCGCGGATCGCCGCGGGCGGCGACGACACCAAGGAGCCCTGACATGTCGCACGAATTCCGTCTCACCCACGACGTGGATCTCCAGGCCACCCCCGAGGAGGTCTGGGAGGCGATCGCGACCGGCCCCGGCGTCGACTCGTGGTTCATGGGCAAGAACGAGATCGAGCCTCGCGAGGGCGGCAGGACGTCCATGGCGATGCCCGGCTTCACCGGCGAGGCCACGGTCACCGCCTGGGAGCCGCCGCACCGGTTCGGCTACCGCTCGGAGCCCGGAGAGGACGGCGCGTTCATGGCGTTCGAATACCTCGTGGAGGGCCGTGACGGTGGCGGCGCCGTGCTGCGGTTCGTGCACAGCGGCGTCCTGACCGGCGACTGGGAGGCGGAGTACGACGCGCTCCGCAAGGGCAACCCGCTCTATCTGCGGACCCTCGCGCGGTATCTGGAGCACTTCCCGGGCCGCACCGCCGTGCCGGTCACCGCGCTCGCCCCACAGCAGCCCGACGAGAACCTGGCCTGGGCCGGCCTCACGCGCGCCGTGGGCCTGTCCAAGGACGTCAGCGAGGGGGACAAGGTCCACTTCACGATCGACGGGCAGAGCGTGGACGGCCTGGTCGACACGGTGCTCGCCCCCGGCTTCCTGGGCGTGCGGACCGACGACGCGCTACTGCGGTTCGTCGGGGGCGGCGGCGTCATCATGACCGGCCACCACATCTTCGCCGACGTCGACCAGGCCGACGCCGAGCGGATCTGGGGCGCGTGGCTCGCGTCCGTCTACGCCTGAGCCGCCCGGCCATGAAGATCATGAAGTTCGTGTGGACACCCGCCCGGGCTGCCGCGGTCCGCCGCCGTCACCCTTCCGCCGAGGGACGGCGGGCGGAAAGCCGCTCAGGCTGTCGTCACCGGTAGCGGAAGCCGTCGAAGAAGCGGCGGAAGACACCGCCGATGCGGGGCAGGGGCTCGGCCGGGGGCGGCGCCTGCGCGCGCTGCCTGGCGATGGGCTGGTCGTAGTCGGTCCGCGCGATGGCGTCGAGGACCTGCTGCTCGTCGAAGTCCTCGGACCCCTCGATCACGGGGACGAAACCGACCAGCATCCCGTTGCGCATCACCTGGGCTTCGAGGCCCGCGGTGCCGTCGGTGTCCCATTCGGCCTCGCGCCCGTCGGGCAGTGACACGCGTATCCCGAACTGATACACGCCGACCCTCGCCAGGTGGCCGTCTATTCCGCGATCGCGCAGCGCGTCAACGATCCGTCGTGCCCGGTTCTCTTCCACCCCTCCCAGGATAGGTCGGCCGGATCCCGTCCGCTCATGAGGTCGCCGGTGAGCGCGCCGAGTGACGGACACCTCGTGCCAGGGGCGATCCGGGAGACCGTTCTTCCGGTGGAGAGCGTGATCGCGATGTAATCGAGGCTGTAAGTTCTCAAAAGCTTATATTTCTTGATCTCTGTCTCGGTCACCTCGCGTACCAACCGGCTGACTTCTGCCCCCCGCGATCCGGAGTACCCCCATGCCCGCAGCACTCGAGATCCACGGCCTGTGCAAGACCTTCGGTGAGAAGGTCGCCGTCGACCACGTGGATCTGACCATCCCCCAAGGCTCCTTCTACGGGCTCGTCGGCCAGAACGGGGCGGGCAAGACGACCACCCTGTCCATGGCCGTCGGCCTGCTGCGTCCCGACGAGGGCCACGCGCGCATCTTCGGCGCCGACGTCTGGTCCGACCCGGCCACGGCCAAGACGCTGGTCGGCGTGCTGCCCGACGGGATGGCCATGCCCGAACGGCTCACCGGCCGGGAGGTGCTGACCTACCTCGGGCTGCTCCGCGGGCTGCCGCGCGAGGTCGTCGACCAGCGCGCCGAGGAACTGCTGTCGGTGCTGGAGCTCGACGAGGCGGAGAAGACGCTCGTCATCGAGTACTCCACCGGGATGCGCAAGAAGATCGGCCTGGCCACCGCCCTGCTGCACGCGCCGAGGCTGCTCGTGCTCGACGAGCCCTTCGAGGCCGTGGACCCGGTGTCCGCCGCGACGATCAAGACGATCCTGCGCGGCTTCGTGGCCGGGGGCGGGTCCATCGTGCTCTCCAGCCACGTCATGGCCCTGGTGGAGCAGCTCTGCGACCACGTCGCGGTGATCGACAAGGGCAGGGTGGCCGCCGCGGGCTCCCTGGACGAGGTCCGCGGCGCCGGCTCCCTCGAAGACACCTTCGTCGGCCTGGTCGGCACCGCCGACGGCGGCGTGAAGGAGCTGACGTGGCTGTCGAACTGACCATGGTCAGCATGAAGGTGGCCGTGCTCCGTCACTCGATGAGCGGACAGCGGGCCGGCTTCGTCGTCATGGGCGCGCTGGTCGGCCTGGTCCTCGCGGCCGGCACGATCTTCACGGCCCTCTCCTGGCCGGACCTGCTCCCGGCCGTCTACGCCGTCTGGATGCTGGGCTGGATCTTCGGTCCCGTCTTCGCCGGGGGCGGCGACGAGACGCTCCGCCCGGAGTACTTCACGCTGCTCGGCCTGCGACCGCGCCGCCTGGCCTCGGGACTGCTCGTGGCGGCCTTCGTCGGGGTGGCGCCCGTGATCAGCCTGCTCGCCCTGACCGGGCTCGCGGTCCTCGGCGTACGGCAGGGCGTCGCGGCCGCGCTCGTCTCGATCCCCGCGCTGCTGCTCCAGCTCGTGGTGTTCGTCCTGCTCTCCCGGGTCGCGGTCGCCCTGCTCGGCCTGGCCCTGCGCTCCCGCGTGGGCGCGGTCGGCGCCGGGCTGACCAACGGCCTGATCCTGGCCTTCCTCGGCCAGATCTGGGTCGTCTTCATGGCACTCGGGCAGACGGCCGGTGTCCCGCCGGTGGTGGCGACGGCGGCCCGCTACCTGCCCTCCGGCTGGGGGACGGTCGCGGTCGAGGCCGCCGCGTCCGCCGACTGGTCGCGGGCCCTGGCGGCCCTCGGCGGGATGGCGCTGCTGGTCGTCCTGCTGCTGGCCGCGTGGGCGGCGCTGCTCACCCGGCGGGCCGGGGCGCCCAGGGCGGCCACGCGGGGACGCCGGCCGATCCGGGCCACCACCGCCTCCGGCGCCGTACTCGCCAAGGAGTTGCGCACCTGGTCGCGTGACCTGGTGCGCACCCACCAGCTGACCTTCGCCCTCGCCTACGGCGTGTGCTTCGCCGCGGCCCCGCTGCTGGTGGGCTGGACGGGGATGCTGCCCTGGGCGGGACCGGTGTTCGTCGTGATGGCCGCAGCCATGTCGGCCAACCTCTACGGCACCGACGGCACCGCGCTGTGGCTCACGCTCATGACGCCCGGCGCGAGCGACGTCCGCGGGCGGCAGCACGCGTGGCTGCTGACCGTCGCGCCCGTCGCCCTCGTGGTGACGGTCTCGCTCGCCGCGGTCACCGGCGGGCCGTGGCCCATGCTGGTCGCCGTCCTGCTCGCGCTGCTGGGCGGCGGCGCCGGGCTGGTCCCCCTGGTCTCGGTGTACGGGCTCATCCCCGGCACCGACCCGCACCGGCGCGGCGGCAACCCGCTGCGCTCCACGGAGGAGGACGGCGCGGTCACCGGCATGGTGTACGCCGTGCTGGCGCTGACGGCCCTCACCGCTGCTCCCGCGGCGATCGCGGCCGGGTTCCTCGGCTGGGCGGGAGTCGCCGTCGGCATCCTGACGGGGGCTCTCTGCTACTGGGGGCTCGGGCTGCTCGCCGAGCGGCGGCTGCTGGAGAAAGGGCCCGAGCTGCTCGACACGATGCGCACCGGCCGCCGACCGGCTCCGAAGCCGGGCGCGAGAGGGCGGCTCCCCTTCGAGTCCCTGCCGCGCCACAAGCAGATCATCATCGGGATCTGCTTCACGGTCGGCGCGATCCCGCTGTTCCCGCAGGGCCTGCTGGCCGGCTACCTCAAGGCGTCGGAGAGCCCGACGCGCGCGTGGTTCCTCGCCCTCTACCTGCCGCCGTGGCTGCAGTGGCCCACGATCGTGTTCATGGTCCTGCTGGGGGTGGGCCTCTACACGACGGGCGTGGTCCTCTCCTACCGTCGGAAGGAGTCTCCGACGGTCAGCGGTGAACCCGGTGGTGGACTCGGTGGCGAACTCGGTGGCGAACTCAGTGGTGAACGATGAGCCAGGTCGCGACGGCGATGACGGTCTCCGAGCGGTTGCCGATGATGTGGGGGCGGCTGCACGGGAAGGTGATGGAATCGCCCTCGGCGAGGGTGACGACCTCCGACTCGAAGTCGATGGTCAGCTCGCCCCGGGTCACCGTCCCGACCTCGTAGCCCTCGTGCTTGAGGAAGTGGCCGTGGGCGTTGGAGGTCGAGCTCGGCGGATAGGTCGACTCGAAGAACTCGACGTCGGGTGACGGCGTGGGCGAGAGCCTGCGGAAGGTGACGCCGCCGCTGAGCCGGATGGGGGCGACCTCCCACGAGCGCCGGATGGCGAACCGCCCGGCGGGTGTGCCCGGCCCCGCCGGGCCGGCGCCGGGCGGTTCGGCGGTGTCGAACACGGCCGCGAGCGGCACGCCGATCGCGGACACGAAGGCGATGAGCCTGCTGACGGACGGCCGCATCGTGCCGAGCTCGATCTGGGAGACCGCGCTGGCCGAGATGCCGAGCTCGCGCGCCAGGGCGCGCAGCGACATCCCCGACCGGAGCCGCAGCTCGCGAAGCCTCCGGCCGAGGTGCTCGTTCGTGATCGCCTCGATCTCCGTGCCGGGTTCCGGGGTCATGCCTGTCACGGCCTCCACACCAATTGTCACAAGGCCTTTACGCGGGTGAAATTAGGGCTCGGGTGTCAAGGCATACATTGACGGCAGCTGTTAAGTGACCACTTAACAGCCCACGCCACAGCCCCTGCGACGACCCCGGCCGCAGCCCATGCCGCGGCCCGTCACCCAGCCCGTCGAGCAGTCCCGAACGGTTGCCACGGCTGCGCCGACACGCCATTCTCGCCGATCCTCCGAAGCCGATTCCTCGCGCCGAGCCCCCGAGCCGATCCCGGGCACCTTCCGCCTCGGCACGCCCGCACGCGGGACACCGGTTCCCGCGCCGTACCCCCCACGGAAGCTGACAATGACCGAACACAGCGCACCGTCCCAGCCGAAACTACACGACGTCGTCGAGGCGGCAGGCATGCCCGTCGGCGCCGGTCTCGTCAAGCCCGGCTACGACCCCCGGCTCGCGAACGAGGACCTGGCCCCGCTCCGCGAGCAGAAGTGGTCCTCGTACAACATCTTCGCCTTCTGGATGTCCGACGTGCACAGTGTCGGCGGCTACGTCACCGCGGGCAGCCTGTTCGCCCTCGGGCTGGCGAGCTGGCAGGTCCTGTTCGCCCTGCTCGCGGGCATCGTGATCGTGAACGTGTTCTGCAACCTGGTCGCCAAGCCCAGCCAGGTCACCGGGGTGCCGTACCCGGTCATCAACCGGGCGGTCTTCGGGGTGCGCGGCGCGAACATCCCCGCCATCATCCGCGGGCTCATCGCGATCGCCTGGTACGGGGTGCAGACCTACCTCGCATCCCAGTCGCTCATCATCATCTTCCTCAAGTTCTGGCCCGCGTCGGCGTCGCTGAACGAGGGCGGCTTCCTCGGCCTGTCCGCGCTCGGCTACATCTGCTACGCCATCCTCTGGGTGGCCCAGGCGGCCGTGTTCTGGAAGGGCATGGAGGCGATCAGGCGGTTCATCGACTGGGCCGGCCCCGCCGTGTACGTCGTCATGGTCGTGCTCGCCGTCTACCTGGTCGGCCAGGCGGGCTGGGAGAACATCAGCCTCGACCTCTCCGAGGGCGAGAACCTCGACTTCGGCGCGTCCATCCCGGTCATGCTCAGCGCGATCGCCCTCGTCGTCTCGTACTTCTCCGGGCCGATGCTGAACTTCGGTGACTTCTCCCGGTACGGGAGGTCGTTCGCGGCGGTGAAGAAGGGCAACCTGCTCGGGCTGCCGGTCAACTTCCTGTTCTTCTCGCTGCTCACGGTGATCACCGCGTCGGCGACCGTGCCCGTGTTCGGCGAGCTCATCACCGACCCCATCCACACGGTCGAGCGCATCGACACGCCGTTCGCGATCCTGCTGGGCGGGCTCACCTTCGTCATCGCGACCATCGGCATCAACATCGTGGCGAACTTCATCTCCCCGGCGTTCGACTTCTCCAACGTGAACCCGCAGAAGATCAGCTGGCGGACCGGCGGCATGATCGCGGCGGTCGGCTCCGTGCTGCTCACGCCGTGGAACTGGTACAGCAACCCGGACGCCATCCACTACACGCTCGGCATCCTCGGCGCGCTGATCGGGCCGCTGTTCGGGATCCTGATCTCCGGCTACTACATCGTGAGCCGCCAGCGGGTGTGGGTGGACGACCTGTTCACCCTCGAACCGACCGGCCGCTACTTCTTCCGGAGCGGCTACAACCCCAACGCGGTCTGGGCGACGGTGCTCAGCGGGGTCCCCGCGATCGCGTCGGTGCTCCTGCCGAAGATGCTGCTGGACCTGGAGCTCACCACGGCCGACGTGACCTGGATCGCCGACTACAGCTGGTTCGTCGGCTGCGGGCTCGGGTTCGTGGCGTTCACCGTGCTGGAGCGGATGTCGCCGAGGATCGGCGGTCTCGACCGCGACGCCGAGCGGGTGTCGGACGGCACGACCCTGGCCGGTTGATGACCCGCGTCGGAATCCGGGTGATCAACCCCAACACCGCCCGGGCCATGACCGAGAACATCGGCCGGTGCGCCCGGGCGGTCGCGGCGCCGTCCACCGTCGTCACGGCCGTCAACCCGGCGATGGGCCCCGAGTCGATCGAGAGCCACTACGACGAGGCACTGGCCGTGCCGGGCCTGCTGGCGGAGATCGCGGCGGGCGAGGCGGAGGGGGCGGACGGGTACGTCATCGCCTGCTTCGGAGACCCCGGCCTCGACGCCGCCCGCGAGCTGGCCTCGGGACCGGTGGTCGGGATCGCCGAGGCGGCCATGCATGCCGCCACCCTGGTCGGCCGGAGCTTCAGCGTCGTGACGACCCTCGCCAGGACCACGGGCCGGGCATGGGACCTCGCCGCCCGGTACGGCTTCGCGGGCGCGTGCCGGGGGGTGCACGCCTGCGACATCCCGGTATTGGAACTGGACGGCCCGTCCTTGGACGCGCGGAAGGTGGTGACCGCCCTCTGCGCCGAGACCGTGGAACGGGACGGATGCGACTCGATCGTGCTCGGCTGCGCGGGCATGGCCTCGTTCTGCGCGGACGTCTCCCGGGCCGTCGGCGTCCCGGTGATCGACGGCGTGGCCGTGGCGACCAAGCTCGTCGAGTCGCTGGTCTGCCTCGGCCTGCGGACGAGCACCCGGGGCGAGTTCGCCCCTCCCGGCCCCAAGAGGTACACGGGCCTGCTGCGCGACTTCACCGTCTGACGTACGCAATCCGATGCCCTGTCCTCCGGCACCGCGGCGCGGGGACAGGGCACCGGTCGTTCAGGACCTCTCGTAGAGACGGGCCAGATCGACGAGTTGCACGTCCACGCGGTCCTGCGCGGTCTCCCGCAGCTGGGGCATGAAGCCGGCGGCGCCGAACAGCAGCAGCCGGGTGCCGGGAGTGGCGCGGTCGTCGCGACGGATGAGAAGTTCCCGGAGGCGCTCAAGGCGCTCAAGGTGACCACGACCGACGACGTCGCCGTACTTCGCCTCGCCGATCGCGAGGATGACCTCTCTGCCGTCGCCGTCACGGCCGAAGACGACGACGTCGATCTCGTGGCTGTTCCTGGCCGCCGGGTCGGGCAGGACACCGGAGGCGACACGGGTGCGTAGACCGCCGAGGGTTTCGGCATCGGCGTACCAGCGCGTCCAGGTGCGGGCCAGGTGTTCGAAGTGGGGGCCGAGGACCTTGCTGCGAAACGCCGTCTGCGAACGATCCCAGACCTGTCCGGCATAACCGGGACGCTCCAGGTCGGTCCATTCCGGCCGCATGATCGCGTGGTAGAAGCTGAGAATGGGCTCGGTGATGCGGTAGGTGGAACGTTTGCCATGGAAGGCGTCCGGATCCCGGGTGATCATGCCGACGTCTTCCAGGAGCGTCAGGGAATGGCTCAGGTCGGTGGATTTGCGGCCGAGGAATCCGGCGATGCCGCCGCGAGTATGGTTGCCGTTCGCGATCGCCGACAGGACACCGTGGTATAGGGCGACGTCCCGCAGCTCTGGCTCCTCGGCGAGGAGGAACCGGGCCTCACGGAACAGGGGACGACCCGGGTTGAGCACGTTGCGCATCACCCACGGCCCGAAGTCCTCGATGTCGTCAGGGACGTCGCCAAGGGTGAACTCGCGCCGGTAGGCGGGGGTGCCGCCGACGACGGCGTTGACCAGCAACGCCAGGGCCGGATCGGTGATGCCCCAGAAATCCCTGGCCAGCCGGTAGTCGAGGGTGGGAACCACCAACTCCAGGCTCGCCCGACCACGGAGCGGCGCGGTTCCCGCGAGGAGCGAGCCCATGAAGGACAGGGCCGATCCGCACAGCAGGAGCCGTACCGCGCTGCCGTGGCGCTGCCCCTGAGGGCCGAGAGCCCGTTGGATCAGGGAGGGAAGGTGTGAAGAAGCCCTGACCAGATAGGGAAACTCATCGATGACCACGGGGGTCGGCCCGGCGACGGCGATGGTCATGAGGAATTCGATGGCCTCGTCCCAGTTCGCGAACCTGCGGGGGACCGGCTCTCCGAGATGGCGGGCGAGCGCCGTGCCGAACTGCTGGAGAGACTCGGTCTCGGTCGCCTCGGTCGCGGCGAAGTAGAACCCTCCCGTGGCCCGGCAGACCGCGTCCAGCAGGAAGGTCTTACCTTGGCGGCGGCGTCCGGACACCACGCCAAGCGTGGCCTCCGGTCCCGAATAACGGACGAAGCGCGACAGTTCCGACCACTCGTAGTCACGATCGAACATCTCTATCGGCTTGTCCATGGTTACCTCCATCAATGATGAGGACGTTTATTATAAGTCAACTCATCATCGGTTATCCGGGGTGGGGTCGGAGGGCTTCTTCCTTGGGGATTCGCCGTGAGACATGACCATCGTTGTGTGGCAAGGGCTGACGTGGTGGAGTGCGGGCGAGCATGAGGGACGAATCGACGGGACGCGGTAATCCGGACGTGTTCGGAGGGACTACTTGGTGTGGACGATCCCGAAGAACGATTCACCGACCTGTACGACCGGCACTACCGCAGCGTGCTCGGCTACGCCCTGCTGCGAGCCGGGCGCGACGCGGCCGAGGACGTCTGCAGTGAGACGTTCCTCGTGGCGTGGAGACGGCTCGCGGAACTGCCCGAGCCGCCGCTGCCCTGGCTGCTCGGTGTCGCCCGCAACCTGCTGGCCAAGCAGCGCGACTCGCGCACCCGCCGCCAGGCCCTGGCCGACCGGATAGCCGCCCTCACCACCTCGCGCGACCACGTGGCGTGGGACGTGGCCGAGCACGTCATCGACAGGGAGAGCGCCCTGGCCGCGCTGTCGGCCCTGCCCGAGCAGGACGTGGAGGCGATGGTGTTCGCCACCTGGTACGGCCTGCCGCCGGAGCAGGCCGCGACCGTCATGGGGTGTTCGGTCCGCACGTACAACGTCCGGCTGCACCGGGCGCGCAAGCGCCTGGCCCAGGCGATGCACGCCGGCGGCCCACGCCGCGTTCGCAGCCTCGAATCCTGATCCGCACCCCTTTGGAGCCCCTTTCATGGATGATCGCACGTTCGCCCGGCTCAGGCCCAGCGAGCTGGACGAGCTGACCGAAGACGGTTACCGGCGCCGCCGGGCGGACGACCTGGCCCGCGCCTTCGCCACCCCGCACACCGAACCGGCCAGGCCCGCCCGCCTGGCCCGGCCGCGCTCGCGGCGGCCGTACTTCCTCATGGCCGGCACACTGGCCGCCGGGCTCGCCGCCGCGGCCGTCGTCGTCACGACCGGCGACGGCCCCGGTCCGGGCCCGGGTGGCGCCGTGGTGGCCTCCACGACGCAGGGGGCGCCCGGACGCGTGGCGGACGCGCGCACGTTCCTGCTGGCCGCGGCCTCCACCGCGCGGCGGGAACCGGCGGATTCCGGCCGCTACTGGTACGTCAACGAGCGCACCATACAGAAGGTGTACAACGTCCCCGGCGAGCACACGGCCGAGATCAAGGCGGAGCCCGCCGAGTTGCCGTACGCGGCCTACCTGGCCAACACCCGCGAGACCTGGCGCGCCATGAAGGCGGGCGAGACCGGCCGGAGGGTGAGCAACCAGGACGTGGCGGTCATGTTCGGCTCCCCACAGGACGAGACCGCCTGGAAGGCGGCGGGGTCGCCCGAACTGGCGGACGGCGAACCCCGGACCGACGACGCCTTCGAGTCGATCCTGTCGATCGACAACCCGAGCCTGACCCCGCGGAGTGTCACCGAGCTGCCCGCCGGCCAGGACGGGCTCAAGCGCCACCTGGACGACCTCTGGAAGCGCAGCCCCGACTCCGCGGGTTCCGGCAAGGCCGTTTACCTGTGGCAGACGGGCGTGGACCTGATGACCGCGCCGATCACGCCGGGCACCCGGTCCGCGCTGTTCAAGGTGCTCGCCGACCAGCCGGGCATCACTTCGCAGGGTGAGGCGAAGGACGCGTTGGGGCGCACAGGGGTCGCCCTCTCCTCGTCGACGGCGGACGCCTTCACCTTCCGTCTGATCATCGACCCGCGGACGGCCGAACTGCTCCAGTACGACGTGATGGAGAAGGGCGTGACGCTACTGAGCGTGGCGCTGGCCGACATGGGCTTCGCCGACAGGCTCGGCGAGCGCCCGAAGGACTGATCTCCCTCGTGACCGTCATCCCACACCCTCACCGTGACGGTCACGGCCCCGCCCTCCTGATCGGCGAGCCGCCCGAACCTCGGCGTGCCGCCGGTCAGGAGGGCCTTTCCACGCAGGACGTCGATCACGGGCCGGTCCCAGGTCACGGCAGGCACCGGCAGCAGCGAGTGGGAGCGGTCGGCATCACTTCCCCGGACTCGTGGCGGCCCGCCACGGTCCGCGAGACGGGCGAGGAAACATGACATGAGGTGTCGGGTTTTTGGGCGAGCATGGTTTGACCGGCCGGCGTCGACGGCGGCCGTGGACCGGCCCCTACGGATGGACAAGGACTTCAATGCGCGAAACGCCAGAAGAGCTCAAAGAGCTTCAGGCCCTCCTCGACGCCTCCCTCTCCCGATCCACTTCGCACCTCCGCTCGATCATCAACAGCGAGCGCACCCTGACCGCGGAGCAGCTCACCCGGGTCCTCACCGGCATGTGCACCCTCGCGCTGTCCACCGTGACAGCGAAGAGCGAGCCGCGGATCAGCGGTGTGGACGGGCACTTCCTGCACGGAAAGTGGCACTTCGGCACGGCACGCAACGCCGCCAAGGCCCGCCATCTCGCCGCCCGGCCCGCCGTCAGCGCCGCGCACCTGCGCGGTGAGGACCTGGGCGTGTTCACGCACGGCACGGTGGAGATCCTCAACCCCCGGGACGGTGAGCCCGCCGCGGACTGGCCGGACCTGCTCGCGTACCTCAAGGGCTTCTACGGCGGCGACGCCTTCGACTGGGACGACGAGGTGGTCTACTACCGGCTGCGTCCGCACTGGATGACCGTCTACACCTCCGACGTCGCGAAGCTCACCGCGGCCCTCCAGCCCTGATCCGCAGCGGGACGGACCTGGTTTCCCCGGCACGCCCGGCGCCTACATCCTCACTGTCAGCCGAGATCGCCGTTCTTGATGGTGGTGATGAAGGTGTTCCATTGGTGGGGGGTGAGGATGAGGGCGGGGGCGGTGGGGTTTTTGCTGTCGCGGACGCCTCGGTGGCCGTTGGAGAGGTCGGCGATTTCCACGCAGTCGCTCGCGTCGTGACCGGAGAGGGTGGATTTGCGCCAGTGGGCGGTGTGAAGTTGTTGGGTCAGGTCGTCCATCGCTGGATCGCCTCCTTGATCTTGTCGCGTGAATCGCTCCGGGACAGAGCGTCCGCACGGATCAGGTCATATAGGAATTCTAGCCTTTTTATCTCTTTGACCCGCTCGCTCATCCGGTCCCCGGTGCTCTGGGAATCGATGTAGGCCACGGGAGGTGCGTTTTTTGGCATGTCGGCGATGGTGAAGCCGCCCAGCAGGCCGAGCACGTTGCGTGCGCTGTGGGGGAGCACCTGCAGAGAGAGCCATGGGTTCTCCGACATCTCCAGAAGGTAGTGGAACTGTCCCCTCATCACCTCGGGATCAGCGACGGGACGGTGCAGGATGCCCTCGTCCAGGATGACCCAGAGCATCGGGGGGTTGGGTCGGTGAAGAATGCTCTTTCTGCCCATTCGGTCCGCGACGTTCTGCTGCACCTGATCGGGGGTGGTGCCGGGGCTGCGGCTGAGGATGGCTTCCGCGTACTGCTCGGTCTGGAGGAGGCCGGGCACCATCAGTGCTCCCCAGATGCGCTGGGAGGTCGAGAGGGGCTCGAACTCCAGCCAGGGGCGGAACCAGTGGGGGACCTGGCTGGTCGTGCGGTCCAGGCGGTCCAGGAGATCGACGAGCGTCGTGCCCAGGTTGAGGGCCTCGTCGATCTGACGGGCCAGCTTCCAGGTGGGGGCACGGTGGCCGTTCTCCAGCATGCTCAGATGGCTCACGGCGAGAGGGACCGCGATGCAGAGCCGCCTTTGGGTAAATCCGGATAAAATCCGGTATTTCCGTAGCTCTCTTCCGAATTGAACGCGCGTGGATTCATGCGAATCCGTATCGAACTCCGGCTCCGATTCTGTCTCCGGCTCTGCAACTGCCTCCGGCTCTGGATCCGACTCGGGATCCGGGATGATGTGCATTTCGGTCTCCTCTCGCTGTCTCTTTGGGATTCTCCTTCATCTTCATTCCCGAGGGAATGGATACGAGGTTTTCATGGGTTCACAGTGCTGTGAACTTACTTCGCGAACTGTGAACCCCTGGTAATCGCGGTTCGGCTTCCTCTGCGTCTTTGCGTTTGGGACCGTGTGCCTGTCGAGCCGGTGCTGTCGCGGTATGTCAGTTGATGGCTCACGCGATAACGGGTCGGTTCAACTCGGTCGGAAGGGGCAATCCCGTGGAGCTGGAGACGTTCAGCGAAATACCTCTTCTCGGTAATGTCGAAGCCGCTTCGAGGGCGCGGGAGGAGGTTCGTAAATGGCTGGGAGAGGGGCATCCGGCCTATGAGGACGCGCGGCTGGCCGTGTCCGAGCTGGTGACCAACGCCGTCCGGCACGCCCGATACGGGGTCACCGGGCAGGCCGGGGCTTGCGATGACGACCCGCTGATCCTGCGGTTGCTGGCGTACGGCGGCCTGCTGCGCGTCGAGGTCGTGGACGCGGGCCTGAGCGTCGAGGAACCCCGCCTCCGGGCGGACCCGGCATGCCTCCTGATGGAGAACGGCCGAGGGCTGGCCATCGTCGGCATGCTCTCGGGCGGAAACTGGGGCTACCGATCCCACGGCCGCGAACCCGGACGGACCGTCTGGTGCGAGCTTCCCGCGAACCCGCCGCGCTCTGACGAAAGTCTCACCGAGAGTTCGGCGCCACCGTCTCCGGATGATCTCCTCCCCGGAGCGCCGGCCTCCGCTCAGCGGGGGTGACGCGCCGCTCCCGGCACCCGTTGGGAGCCAACGAACCACCCCCGGCGGGTGGCGGCACGCGGGTTCGTCCCCCACGAAGGAACCCGCGGCATGTGCCGCTCCAGCTCCACCTCCCCGTTGGAGCACCTCGCCGGGGGTTTCCTGTCCCGGTCGGAACCTGCTCGTAAGCCTCGCCGCGTGGGAACGACGGATGCCACGATGCTTCGTGCGGACCGAACGTATCTTCGGCTATACCGAAAGCAACTTTGCGGAGACGGGCCCGACGTGGTGTCCTCGCGGTGCGCCGGAGCGCGTCGGCCCGGGGCGGGAGGATCCGTCCTGGAGGGCGAGTACGGCCAGGTTAAGCGCTTTCCAAAAATTGCGTAATCCTGGATGCATCCATGAGTCCCCTGTTCCACGAAAAGTCCCATAAGGAATCTTTAGGACGGGGTGGGTGATATGTATCTGGTGTTTCAGTCAGTGATCGCCGGGATGATCGCCGCGGTCGCCCTCGTGGTGGGGGCGATGGGCCGTCACTGGCACCGTAGCCGGCACCGGTGGCCTGTTCTGACGGGAGCGTGGACGGGCGACGGCGAGGAGCCCTCGTCGCCCTTGGAACTCGAAGGCGTGGACGACGGGTACCTCGGTGCCTCGTACGTACCGAAGACGTCCTCGGCCGCGACGAGCGTCCGGGTCACGGGGGTCGTCACAGGGACGGGGTCCTGCGGAGTGTCGTCGCGGCGTCCTGGAGAGCGTTCAGCAGTGGGATGAGCAGGGGATGTCGCTCGGCGCCCCGGCGTACGGCGGTGAAGACGCGGCGTTCGGGGCCGGGCACCGGGCGGATCACCACGCCGGAGGGGTCGGTGCCGCGCAGGGCCAGGCGCGGCACCATCGCCACCCCGGCTCCGGCGGCGGCGAGTGCGACCACCGCGCTGAAGTCGTCGGAGGAGTGGGCGAACTCGGGGGTGAAGCCCGCGTGCTCGCAGGCCAGCGCGATCACGTCGTGGCAGGGGTTGCCCGGGTAGGGGCCGATCCAGGTCTCGCCCGACAGGTCCGCGACCGTCACCTCGCTCCCGGAGAGGCGATGGCCTCGGGGAAGCACCAGGTCGAACGGCTCGGAGTAGAGCGGGATGCGCGACAGCCGCCGGTCGTCCTCGGCGGGGGCCCCGCGGTACTCCACGGCCACGGCCGCGTCCACCGCGCCGTCCAGGACCATGGTGAGGCTCTGGTCACCCTCGGCGTCCAGGACGCGCACCCGGATGCCGGGCTCCTTGTCCCGCAGGGTGCCGACCGCGGGAGCCACGACCAGCCCGATCGCGGTGGCGAAGGAGGCCACCTTCACCTCGCCCGCCGTACCGGCCGTGTAGGCGGCGATGTCGGCCCCGGCTCGCTCCAGCTGGGCGAAGATCTCATTGGCGTGGTCGAGGAGGATGCGCCCGACGGCGGTGAGCCGCACGCCCCGGCCGTCGCGGTCGAGCAGCCGGTGGCCCACCTCGTGTTCCAGGGCGACGAGCTGCTGGGAGACCGCCGAGGGGGTCAGGTGCAGCGCGGCGGCGGCCGCGGTGACCGTGCGGTGGTCGGCCACCGCACGCAGGGTCCTGAGCCGCCGCGTGTCTATCACCTTCGTATTCTCGCCGAGGTCACCCGCGACCTGCGACAAACGCCCTTTTGCCGGTCGTCGCGGATGCCCGGCGACGGCTCCGGGGGGCCGATGTTCGGCTCCCCGGGCACCCGTTCACGAACTGAGCCGGTGTCCGGCCGCGAAGGTTCGTTCGCGGGCCGAGGCGGGGCCGGGGACGAGGTCGGTGTCCGGCCGCCGGTGTTCAGCCGCGGGCGGCGGCGAAGGCCTCCAGCGCGCGGTCGACGTCCTCGGCCGAGTGGGCCGCGGACAGCTGGACCCGGATGCGGGCCTGGCCGTGCGGGACCACGGGGTAGGAGAAGCCGATCACGTAGACGCCCAGCTCCAGCAGGCGTTCGGCCATCGCGGCGGCCTCGGCGGCGTCGCCGATCATCACCGGGACGATGGGGTGGTCGCCGGGCAGGATGTCGAACCCGGCCTCGGTCATGCCGGTGCGGAACCGCTCGGTGTTGGCGCGCAGCCTCGTCCGGGCCTCGTCCGAGCCGCTGATCAGGTCGAGGACGCGCAGCGACGCGGCGGCGATCACCGGGGCGAGGGAGTTGGAGAACAGGTAGGGGCGCGAGCGCTGGCGGAGCAGCTCGCAGATCTCCTTGCGCGCCGCCACGTAGCCGCCGCTGGCCCCGCCGAGCGCCTTGCCGAGCGTGCCGGTGAGGATGTCGACCCGGTCCCGAACGCCGTGCAGCTCGGGGGTGCCCCCGCCGTGCTCGCCGACGAAGCCGACGGCGTGCGAGTCGTCGACCATCACCATGGCCCCGTACCGCTCCGCCAGGTCGCAGATCTCCTCCAGCGGCGCGACGTAGCCGTCCATGGAGAAGACGCCGTCGGTGACGATCAGCCTGCGCCGGGCGTCGGCGGACTCCTTGAGCCGCGCCTCCAGCTCGGCCAGGTCGCGGTTGGCGTAGCGCAGGCGCCGCGCCTTGGACAGGCGGATGCCGTCGATGACGCTCGCGTGGTTGAGGGCGTCGGAGATCACCGCGTCGCGGTCGTCGAGCAGCGTCTCGAACACGCCGCCGTTGGCGTCGAAGCACGAGCTGTACAGGACGGTGTCCTCCTGGCCGAGGAAGTCCGACAGCCGCGCCTCCAGCTCCTTGTGCACCTCCTGGGTGCCGCAGATGAAGCGGACCGACGCCATGCCGAAGCCCCAGCGGTCGAGGGCCTCCTGGGCGGCGGCGATCACCTCGGGGTGGTCGGCCAGGCCGAGGTAGTTGTTGGCGCAGAAGTTGAGCACCTCGCCACCACCCGCGACCGCGATCCCGGCGCGCTGCGGGGTGGTGATGACCCGCTCGGGCTTGAGCAGCCCGGCCTCGGCGATCTCGTTCAGGGTCGTACGGAAGTCGTCGCGGAGATTGTCGAACATCAGGCGGTCCAATCCGAGGTGATCTTGCAGGTTCCGCTGTGGACGGCGCCGAAGTCGCGGCAGGAGCCGGACATCAGGCCGTCCAGTCCAGGATGACCTTGCCGGTCCTGCCTCCGGCGGCGGTGTCGAAGGCCGCGTCGAAGTCGCGGTAGGAGAAGCGGTCGGTGATCACGGGGGAGAGGTCGAGGCCCTTCTCCAGGAGCACGGACATGGCGTACCAGGTCTCGTACATCTCCCGGCCGTAGATCCCCTTGAGCGTGATCATCGAGGTCACGATCGTCGCGAAGTCGACGGCGAACTCCTCGACGGGCAGGCCGAGCATGGCGATCTTCCCGCCGTGCGACATGGAGGCGATCATGTCGCGGAGCGCCTTCGGGTTCCCGGACATCTCCAGTCCCACGTCGAAGCCCTCGCGCATGCCCAGCCCGTCCATGCCCTCCTGGACGGACGTCTCGGCGACGTTCAGCGCCAGGGTGACCCCGAGCTTGCGGGCCAGCTCCAGCCGCTCCGGGCTGACGTCGGTGACGACCACGTTGCGGGCGCCCACGTGGGTGGCCACCGCGGCGGCCATCAGCCCGATCGGGCCGGCGCCGGAGATCAGCACGTCCTCGCCGACCATCGGGAACGTCAGGGCGGTGTGCACCGCGTTGCCGAACGGGTCGAAGATCGCGGCCACGTCGAGATCGACCGGGACCCGGTGCACCCAGACGTTGGAGGCCGGGAGTGTCACGTACTCGGCGAAGGCGCCGTCGCGGTTCACGCCCAGCCCGATCGTGGCGCGGCACAGGTGCCGCCGTCCGGCCATGCAGTTGCGGCACTTGCCGCAGACCAGGTGCCCCTCACCGCTGACCAGGTCGCCGGGGGCGATGTCCTCCACGCCCGGCGCCACCTCGACGACCTCGCCGCAGAACTCGTGGCCGATGACGAGCGGCGTCCGCAGCGTCTGCCGGGCCCACGCGTCGAAACTCCGGATGTGCAGGTCCGTGCCGCAGATCCCGGTGCGCAGCACCTTGATCAGCACCTCGCCGGGGCCGACGGACGGTTCAGGCACGTCGGCCAGCCACAGGCCGGGTTCGGCCCTCTCCTTGACCAGCGCTTTCATAGCGGATTCCCCCTCAGCTCCGACCCTACGCACTGTGCCCGGTCGCCTTCGGGGATGTCCATCGCGGTTTTCTTAACCCCACCCACAGCGTTGCTTCACGCCCGGTCCCCGAGACCTAGAGGGTTACCCAGACATTTGACCGCAAACCGACCAGCCGAGTGGTCCTCGCCGTCGGTTCCCACCACGACATCGATCCTCCCGCCCGGACACGCCGGGCGGAAGGACCGAGGGAGAGGCGAGGGGATCGAGGTCGGGAGGGCCGGGAGAGCCGGGAGGCTCAGGAGCCGTTCCCGCGGTGCTCCTCCCGCGCTCCCACTGCCGTTCCCGCCCCTGTCCCCGTTCCCAGGAGGTCGTCGCCGGGCAGGTGCGCGGGGGGTGCGTTGAGCTGGCGGGGGCCCAGATCGGCCTCGGCCGCCTCGGCGACCGCGTCGGCGGCGGCCTGCTCGGCCTGCTTCCTCTCCTCGGCCGCGGCCTCGTTGACCCTGGGGGCCTCGCGGACGGCCGACGACTGCGGCAGCGCCTCGGTGAACGCCTTGGAGACGCCCTGGATCGCGGAGGTGACCTCGCTGGGGATCACCCAGAACGTGTTGTTCGGGCCCTTGGCCAGCTCGGGCAGCACCTGCAGGTACTGGTACGCCAGCAGCTTGGGGTCGGGGTCGTTGCGGTGCACGGCCTGGAAGACCTCGTCGATGGCCTGGGACTGGCCCTCGGCCTTGAGGATCGCGGCGCTCCGGTCACCCTCGGCCCGCAGGATCGCGCTCTGCTTGTCGCCCTCGGCGGTGAGGATCTGCGACTGCCGCTGGCCCTCGGCGTTGAGGATCGCGGCGCGCTTGTCCCGCTCGGCGCGCATCTGCTTCTCCATCGCCTCCTTGATGCTCTTGGGCGGGTCGATGGCCTTGATCTCCACCCGGTTGACCCGGATGCCCCACTTGCCGGTCGCCTCGTCCAGCACCCCGCGCAGCTGGCTGTTGATCGTGTCGCGCGAGGTCAGCGTCATCTCCAGGTCGAGCGAGCCGACGACGTTGCGCAGCGTGGTGACCGTGAGCTGCTCCACGGCCTGGATGTAGTTGGCGATCTCGTACGCCGCGGCCCGGGGGTCGGTGACCTGGAAGTACAGGACCGTGTCGATCTCGACGACCAGGTTGTCCTCGGTGATCACCGGCTGGGGCTTGAAGGAGACGACCTGCTCGCGCAGGTCGATCATCGGATAGACACGGTCGATGTACGGGATGACGAAGTTCAGGCCGGGCTTCAGCGTGCTGTGGTAGCGACCCAGCCGTTCCACGTTGCGGGCCCGGGCCTGGGGGACGATGCGCACCGAACGGATCACGGTGAACACCGCCAGCAGGGCGATGAGCAGTCCGGCTATGAGCAGAGCGTCCATGGTGTCACTCCCGTGGATACACGAGCGCGGTCGCGCCCTCGATCTCGATGACGTCGACGGTCGCCCCGGCGGGTATCACCAGGGTCTCGTCGTAGGCCCTGGCGGACCACTCCTCGCCGCCGATCCGCACCCGGCCGTCCCGGCCGGTCACCTCGCGCAGGACGTAGGCGGACTTGCCGACGATCGCCTGGATCCCGAAGCGCTGGCTGCGGGGCTGCAGGCTGGTGAGATGGCGTCTGGCGATGGGCCGGACCACGGTCACTCCGGCGGCCAGGGAGGCGATGAACACCACGAGCTGGAGCGGGACCGGCAGCCCCAGCACGGCGGCGACGGAGGTGATGAGGGCGGCGCCCCCGAGCAGGCCGAGAGCGGTGGTCAGGGTGAATATCTCGGCGACTCCCAGCGCCACCGCCAAGATCAACCAGATGACCCAGTACTCCATGCTCCGGCCCTCCTGTCTGTACAACGCGCCGGACGTCTGGGAGGTTCCTTTCCCACCGTATGTCCTTCACCGCATCGCCGACAGGCCCGACTCTGCCGTCCGGTGCCGGGGCTACCGCGCGGGCTCGATCGTTCCCGACACCTCCCCCAGGGTGATCATGGTTCCACCGGGTCCGGGGGCGGTCGCGGTGATCGTGACGGTGTCCCCGTCCTCCAGGAAGGTCCTGGCCGAGCCGTCGGGCAGCTTCAGCGGCTCGGTCCCGTTCCAGGTCAGTTCGATCAGCGAGCCGCGCTCGCCCGGTTCGGAGCCGGAGACCGTGCCGCTGGCGTAGAGGTCGCCGGTGCGCAGGGCGGCGCCGTTGACGGTCATGTGGGCGAGCATCTGGTCGGGCGTCCAGTACATGTCCCGGTACGGGGGGCGGGAGACGACCTCACCGTTCACCGAGACCTCCAGCCGCAGGTCGAGCCCCCACGGCTCCTCACGGCGCAGGTAGCCGAGCGGCTCCGGGTCCTGCGGCCTGCCCTCGATCCGCGCCTCCGACAGGGCCGCGAGCGGGGTGATCCACGGCGACACCGAGGTGGCGAAGGACTTGCCGAGGAACGGGCCCAGCGGGACGTACTCCCACGCCTGGATGTCGCGGGCGCTCCAGTCGTTGACCAGGGTCACGCCGAACACGTGGTCCTCGAACCGCCCTGCCCGGTCGCCGAGGGCCGTGGGCGCGCCGACGACGAATCCCAGCTCCGCCTCGATGTCCAGCTTGGCGGACGGGCCGAAGACCCCCGCGCCGCGCTGCCCGCACGGCCGGGTGACCGGGGTGCCGGACGCGACGACCGTCCCCGCCCTGCCGTGGTAGCCGACCGGCAGGTGCCGCCAGTTCGGCTTGAGCGGCTCCTCGTCGGGGCGGAACATCCGGCCCAGGTTGGAGGCGTGCTCCAGCGAGCAGTAGAAGTCGACGTAGTCGGCCACCTCGACCGGCAGGTGCAGCGTGACCTGGTCGAGGGGGACGAGGTGCGGCCCCATCACCGCCTGGTCGGTGCTCAGCTTGTTCTGGATCAGGGCCCGGGTGGCGCGCCACGCGGCCGGGCCCCTGGACATGAAGGCGTTGAGCGAGCCGGTGGCGAACACCTCGTCGTGCAGGGCCCCGGCCAGGTCGACCACGTGGTCGCCGTATCGGACGCCGACGCGAGGGGTCTCCCCCTCGTGGCGGGAGAAGACTCCGTAGGGCAGGTTCTCCAGGCCCCAAGACATCACACGCTCTCCTCTTCTGTGCCTTCTGTACCGGGGGTCGCGGGGGCCGGCGGGCGCCGGTCGATCAGGCACAGGGCCGTCAGGTCCTCGATCGGGGTGTGCGTGTCGCACGACCCGTACGACACCAGCAGCTCCCTGGCCCGCGCCGCGGTGTCGTCGGGCACGGCCTGCGCCAGCCGTACCAGCTCGCCGACGTCGGTCAGCTTCAGCACCGGCACCGGATCGCGGTCCTCCACGGCCGCGCAGACCGCGAGGACCAGGTTGAGGAAGCCGTGCCGGTCCACGCCCAGTTCGGGATCGAAGTGACGGACCGCGTTGTGCAGCCCCGCGGTCGCCTTGAACGGCACGCCGTGCCTCGCGCAGTGCGCGATGAGGGCGCCCAGGTCCGCGGCGCGGGGAAAGGCCCCGGCGGTCAGCCCGCCGCAGCGGAACTTCAGGCCGGGGCCCGTGGCGTCGCGCGGCAGGGAGGCGAGGTCGCCCGGGGACACCTCCACGAACAGCCGGGCACCGCCCGGCAGCCGTCCGGCCAGCCGCTCCGCCGCGGCCCCCGGGGTCTCGCCCGGCGCCTGACGCACCTCGACGAGCTCGACGGCGAGGTCCTCAAGGGACTCAAGGGACTCAAGGGACGGGACGTCGGGGGTGCCCAGGATCAGGCCGAGCCGGATCGGGAAGGTCAGGTGGTCGCGAAGCTCCGCCAGGCGCCCGGCCGGGCAGAGGAACCGGTGGGTGAGCACCGGGTCGTCGCCCGCCAGGTCGCTCCTGTGCCGCTCCAGGGCCTCGGCCATCGGCAGCCCGGTCGGCGGGAACAGCCCGGCGTCGTCGACGAGCCCTCGGAAGAGCACCGCCGTTCTCGTCCCCACGTCGTTCACCTTCGCGCCCGTCCCCGTGCTCGCGTGTGCGCTCATGGCCCTGTCCCTACCCCGTGGCGGGCCCGCGTTCGCGACGGGCCCGTGACCCGTCAACGGGCCCATGTCCACGCGTACGCGGGGTCCTCCACCGACAGTCCCGCCGGGCCCAGGTCGAGGGGGCGGAAGGTGTCGACCATCACGGCCAGCTCGCTCGTCCGCGTGTGGCCCTGCCGCACCGCCTCGATGACGGCCTCGACGGCGCCCGGCTGCGGGCCGTGGGTGAACCCCGCCGGGTGCAGCGAGACCGAGCCGACGTCGATGCCCGAGCCCCTGCGCGCGGTGTAGTCACCCCCCGCGTAGAACATCAGCTCGTCGGAGTCGACGTTGTGGTGGTTGTAGGGGATCGGGATCGCGTCCGGGTGGAAGTCGAGCGGCCGGGGGCAGAACGAGCAGATCACGAAGTTGGGACCCTCGAAGGTCTGGTGCACCGGCGGCGGGGCGTGGGTGCGCTTCACGATCGGCTCGAAGTCGTCGATGTTGAACGCGTACGGGTAGAGGCAGCCGTCCCAGCCGACCACGTCGAACGGGTGGTCGCGATAGACCAGCCGGGTGAGCCCGCCGCGCGTGCGGACCAGCACCGGCACCTCCTCGCCCTCGGCGATCAGGGGCTCCTGCGGGGTGCGCAGGTCGCGCTCGGAGTAGGGGGCGTGCTCCAGGAACTGGCCGTACTTGGACAGGTAGCGCTTGGGCGGCCGGATGTGGCCCGCCGCCTCGATGGTGAAGGCCGTGACGCGGCCCCGCGGCACCCACCGGTGAATCGTCCCGGTCGGGACGACCACGTAGTCGCCCTCCCCGGCCTCGATCACCCCGTACGTCGACTCGAACCTGACCTGCCCGCTCGCGATGTAGACGCACTCGTCGCCCATGGAGTTGCGGTAGAGCCCGCTGGGGGCCTCGCTCGCTGCGTACGACATGCGGACGTCGGCGTTTCCGGCGAGCAGCCCGCGCCCGGTGACCAGGTCGCCCCCGTCCGGCAGGTCCTGGGTGCGCAGGTGGCGGGGGGAGAGGGGCACGTTGGGGGTGAGAAGCCCTCTCGACGCGTCGGGCTCGACGGCCTCGGCCTTGAGGATCGCCGTGGGGAGGTGACGGTGGTAGAGCAGCGACGAGTCGCTGGAGAACCCCTCCTCGCCCATCAGCTCCTCGGCGTACAGCCCGCCGTCGGGCCGCCGGAACTGCACGTGCCGCTTGCGGGGGATCTCCCCCACGACCCGGTAGTACGGCATCCGCTTCTCCCAGATCTGTCCGTTTATCGGACGCATACGTCCTTTATACGAACAACCATCTGTCAGGGGCGGGGAGATGTCAAACGTCGTCCGGTGACTGCCGGTTCTCGGCGCGCCTGACCCGGCCGTACGAAAACGGACGGCGCGGTGCCGCCGGACGTGCCGCTGCCCGGGTACCGGGTTCTCCGCCCGGTTCCGGGAACGGGCGGAGCATGTCTACCCGGCGCCGTGGCCGGTGCCGTCCCCGTCCGGACCGGGGGTGTCCTGTCCCAGGCCCCGGCGGATCGCGATCTCCACGGGTGAGTACGCGCTGTCGGCCCGCTCCAGCTCGTACGGCGCGGCCGGCATCAGCGGCGGCTGGGCCATGAAGCGCGGCCGCACCCCATGGTGCGGTTGCGCCGCGTGCACCAGGAACGGATGGCACAGGAAGACGTCGCCCGGGGAGCCGGTGGCGAGGGCGAGTGGCCGGTGGTCGGAGGCCGCCACCAGATCGGGCGCGAGGACCAGCCCGCTCGCCCCGTCCTCCCCGTACTTCTCCAGCACCTTCGGCACGTCGAGGTGTGAGCCGACCCGGATCCGGGTCGGGGCGTCCTCCTCACCGACCTCGCTGAACAGGAAAAGCATCAGCAGCGCCCGGCCCCGGGAGCGCAGATTCGTGAAGTACCAGCTCTCGCCCTTCGGCAGATAGCTCCCCTCGATGTGCCAGCCCGCGTCGTCCGGCTCCTCCTCGTGCGGGAAACGCAGCGGGAACGAGCCCAGCGAGTAGCGCGGCTCCCAGCGTCCCGCGCCGACGAGCAGGTCGTACACGTGCTGCAGGAACGGGGAGTTGGGGGCGGCGGCGAACGGCCCCTGCGCCATGCCGGCCACCCAGTGCACGGGCCGCGTCCACGTCGCCGGATCGTCCGGGTCGCAGCCCGTCTCCCGCCACAGCAGCCGCGCGCAGTCCGCGGCCACGCGCGGCGCGACGGCGCCCTCCACCTTCACGAAGCCGTCGCGCAGGAAGCGGGATACCAAAGTCGTGTCATCCATGCCCCCATCGTGCGGCGACACCGGTCCCGGCCGCCCGACATTTTCCGCGCCGCCTTTGTCGGGTGTTCACCGAACCCCTTCCCGCCCCCCTGAGGCCGGAAGCGACCACTCCCACGGCCACAACCCGTCCGGAGTTCCTGGAACCGCTCCCCTGAGTACGCTCAGGAACGTGCCTGGTAGACGTCGGGGATGCCGTCTCTGTCGTGGTCGGCGGTCTCGGCCTCGTGGATGCGCCGGTAGACACGATTGCGCAGCCGGAGGACGAGCGCCGCGGCCAGGGCCGCGATCAGGGAGCCCGCCAGGACCGCCACCTTGACGTGGGCGTCGCTCTCGCTGCCGGCCCCGAAGGCCAGTTCCCCGATGAGCAGGGAGACGGTGAACCCGATACCGGCCAGTACCGACAGCCCGCCCACATCCACCCAGCTCAGGTTCTCGTCCAGGTCGGCGCGGGTGAAGCGGGCCACCAGCCAGGTCGCGACCATGATCCCGACAGGCTTGCCGACCACGAGCCCGATGACGATGCCCACCGCGATCGGGTCGGCCAGGGCGGTGGCCAGGCCGCTCACCCCGCCGAGGGTCACCCCCGCCGACAGGAACGCGAACACCGGCACGGCCACCCCGGCCGAGATCGGCCGCAGGCGGTGCTCGAAGTGCTCGGCCAGGCCGGGCCCGGCGTCGGGGCCGCCGGCCCGCTCGCTGCGGACGACCGGCACCGTGAAGGCCAGCAGCACCCCGGCGACGGTGGCGTGCACGCCCGAGGCGTGCATCAGCGCCCAGGCCGTGGCGGCCAGCGGCAGCAGCAGCCACCAGGCGCGCACCCGGCGCTGCACCAGCAGGGCGAAGATCGCCAGTGGCACCAGCGTGCCCAGCAGTGGCAGCCACGACAGGTGCTCGGTGTAGAAGACCGCGATGATGACGATGGCCAGCAGGTCGTCGACCACGGCCAGGGTGAGCAGGAAGGTGCGCAGCGCCGCGGGCAGGTACCGGCCGATGACCGCGAGCACGGCCAGCGCGAACGCGATGTCGGTGGC
This sequence comes from Streptosporangium sp. H16, assembly GCF_051918855.1. Taxonomy (NCBI): domain Bacteria; kingdom Bacillati; phylum Actinomycetota; class Actinomycetes; order Streptosporangiales; family Streptosporangiaceae; genus Streptosporangium; species Streptosporangium sp. H16. Next base: position 117,707 of record NZ_JBPXMD010000018.1, on the reverse strand, counting down.
CGTCGGGATCGCCCAGCCCCGCGCCGCGCCGGCGGCGCCGCTGGAGAGGGTGAAGAGCAGGTACAGCGCGGCCGGGACGATCACGCCGCCGAACGCGGCCGCGATCGGCACCGCGGCCCGCCGCGCCTGGCGCAGGTCGCCGGCGACGAACTCGCGTTTGAGCTCCAGCCCGGCCACGAAGAAGAAGATCGCCAGCAGCCCGTCGGCGGCCCAGGCCGCGAGGGTCAGATCCAGGTGCAGGGCCGCGGGCCCGATCTTGACTGCGCGCAACCCCTCGTAGGCGTCCGACCACGGGGAGTTCGCCCAGATCATCGCCGCCACCGCGCCGACCAGCAGCAGCGCTCCGCCGAAGGTCTCCCCGCGCAGTATGTCCGCGATGCGGCGGGTCTCGGCCCACGACCCCCGGCTGAACAGGCGAGGCGTGCTGGTTGAGGTATCGCTCATGGGCGCTCCACTTTCGGGATCAAGTCGGACATTGCCGACCAGACTTCCCGGCGCACCAGCGTTCACCCTACCGGCGGGTCCATCGGAGCCCGGCGCGGGGGTACCGCGCCGGCGCCCACGGTCAGGTCTTGCGGCCCACGGCGCAGAACTCGTCCACCTCGCGGTTGCCGCCGACGATCGACGGCCCGGGACGCCAGAGCGGGCACGAGACCACGCCGGGTTCCACCAGCTCCAGGCCCTCGAAGTAGCTCGCGATCTGTTCGGGGCTGCGGAGGGTGTACGGGACCGAGCCGGCCTCGTTCCAGATGGCGATGGCCTTCTCGAACTCCGCGCCGCGGATCACGTTGGTGCCGTCGGCGACCGCCAGGTAGCTGCCGGAGGGCAGGGCGGCCAGCAGCCGGCGCGTGATCGCCCGTCCCTCGTCGATGTCGGTGAGGTGACCCAGGATGTTCATCAGCATGAGCCCGACGGGCTTGTCGAGGTCCAGGGTGGCCTTGGCGGCCTCCAGGATCGCGTCGGGGTCGCGCACGTCGGAGTCGATGTACTCGGTCGCGCCCTCGGGGGTACCGGTCAGCAGGGCGCGGGCGTGCGTCAGCACCATGGGGTCGTTGTCGACGTAGACGACGCGCGCGGCCGGTGCCACCTGCTGGGCGACCTGGTGGGTGTTGTCGACGGTGGGCAGCCCGGTGCCGATGTCGAGGAACTGGCGGATCCCGCCCTCGCCGGCCATGTACCGGACGGCGCGGGAGAGGAACGCCCTGGACGAGCGGGCAATATCCACGATGTCCGGAAAAATCCCGACGAACTGGTCGCCGATTTCACGGTCGACGGCGTAGTTGTCCTTGCCGCCGAGCCAGTAGTTCCAGATCCGGGCGGAGTGGGCCACGCTGGAGTCGATCGGAGTGGGAGTGTGCGGGGAAGGCTCGTCGGGCACGGGGTGCTCTTTCTCTGGCGCCGGAGAGTGAAGATCTTCAGATTGCCATCTTGCCGGTTCTACGCCGCTCTTGGGCGGATTTGTCTGGTTACTTAGTGGTTAACGCTGAAGGAGTCGTCAGGCCAGCGAGCCGGACAGCTCCGCCGCGGCCGCGGCGACCCGGGGGCCCACGGCGTCCGGGTCGAGCGCGGTGAAGGTGACCACGCCCACCGACGCCTCCAGCCAGGGAAGGCCGGGCACGGGGGCGGCGACGCCTCTGGCCCCCTCCTGGAGCTGGCCCTCGGAGACCAGATAGCCGGTACGGCCCGCGCGCAGGGCGAGGATGGCCAGTCCTGCGGCGCCCCGTTCCAGCGGGTGGCGGGAGCCCTCGCGGTAGGCGACGTGCATGTTCGTCCAGGAGGGTTCGACCACCGCCACGGCCAGGCCGTCGTCGCCCTCGGCCACCGTCAGGTGCGCGGTCGCCCCGACCTCCTCCGCCAGCCTGCGCAGGGTGGGCAGGGCGCCCTCCCGCAGCAGCGGCTGCACGGCTCGGGCCAGGACGAGGACCCCGAAGCCCAGGTGGACCCGCCCGTCGCCGTCCCGGCGGACGAAGCCCTCGCTCTGGAGGGTGGTGAGCAGCCGGTACACCGCGGGGCGGCTCAGCTCCAGCTCCGCCGCCAGCTCCGTGGGGGTGCGGCCCCGCCGCCCGTCGGCGAGCAGGCGCAGCAGCCGCAGGCCGCGCTGCAGCGTCTGCGAGGATTCGGCCGGCATCTAGGACGCCCGCTGGGCTGGAAGCATGTCCCGATTATCGCGCGCCGCCCCGGAACGCCCGCCGCCCCGGAACGCCCGCCGGGCCGGAGACATGTCCCGATCATCGTCACCGTCCTCGCGTCCTCCGGCAGGCCCGGCGGGTCTCTCAGCGGGCGTCGAGGAAGGTCAGCACGGCGAGGACGCGGCGATGGTCGTCCTCCGTCCCCGGTATCCGCATCCTGGACAGGATGCTGTGCACGTGCTTCTCGACCGTGCCCTCGGTGATCCACAGTTTGTGCGCTATGCCGGAGTTGGAGCGTCCCTCGGCCATCAGAGCCAGGACCTCCTGCTCGCGCGCGGTGAGGAGTCCCAGCGGGTCGCCCCTGCGGTGGGTCCTGATGAGTTCCCGTACGAGACTCGGGTCGACGACCGAGCCGCCCTGGACGATGCGCTCAAGCGTCTCCACGAAGTCGTCCACCCCGGTCACCCGGCTCTTGAGTAGGTAGCCGACCCGGTGCCCGGTGGCGAGCAGCTCCATCGCCTCCTCCACCTCGATGTGCGCCGACAGCAGCAGGATCCCCGTCTCCGGGAACTCCTCGCGGATCACCCGCGCCGCCTCGATGCCCTCGTTGGAGTGGGTCGGGGGCATCCGGATGTCGAGAATGACGAGCTGGGGCCGGTGCAGCCGGACGAGGGCGAGGATCTCCGCCGCGTCCCCGGCCTGGCCGACGACCTCGAAGCCCGACCGCGACATGAGGCTCGCGACTCCCTCGCGAAAAAGCACGTCGTCGTCCGCCAGCGCTATTCGTACCCGGTCCGCACCCACGGCTCCCGCCCTTTCGCCCTGCACTTCTCTTCGAATTTGATTAAATAAATGGTCACGAGGGGTTAAAAGAATGACATCTCGGAGGTTCGGGCGGCCGTACGTGCGGAGAGCGGTCGGGAAATGGCCGTCAAACCCCTTCCTGACATGCGAGTATCTTAGTCTCCATGCGCGAACGGCTTTTGTCGTTATTGCTGCGCACAAAGCGGCCGCCCCTTTGGCTGGGGATCATCTGCGGCGCTCTGTGTATCGCGGCGGAAGCCGTGCTGTCCCTTTTCCTGGAGCGCGTGACGTCGGGCGACTTCCTCGGAGGGATCTATCTGCTCGGTGTTCTGCTGATCTCGATCCAGTGGGGGCTGGGCCTGGGACTGGCGACCCTGGTGGGCAGCGCCGTCGTCTTCAACTACTTCAACCTCCCGCCCGCGTGGAGCTTCTCGTACGGGACGCGCGGGCTGTGGACCCCGATCCCGATCTTCCTTCTCGTGGGGTTCGCGATCAGCTCGATCGCGGCGCTGGTGCGCTCGCTGAACATCCAGGCGGAGAACCGCCGGCACGAGGTGGATCTCGCTGCGCAACTGGCCCACGTCCTGTTGCGTACCAAGGACCTGAAAACCGCGCTGCCACCGGCCTCGCGTCTGCTGGCACGGGCTCTGGAGGCACCGAACCTGGAGATCCGGCTCGAGGAGCTCCCCGGGGAAGAGCACGGAGAGGCGCTGCCGCTCGTGGAGAACGGCGTCAGGGTCGGCACGCTGGTCCTGCCCGCCGGCGCGCCCGAGCCCGTACGCAGGCGTCTGCGTGAGCGGATGGTGCCGTCCCTGGAGGCGCTGCTGAGGGCGGCCCATGATCGCGAGAACACCGAGACGGTCCTGGCGTCGAGTCGTGACGAGATCCACCGGATCGCGCAGGAGCAGGCGGCGTTGCGGCGGGTCGCGACCCTCGTGGCGCGGGGCATCTCCTCGGCGGAGCTGTTCAACGCGGTCGCCTTCGAGATGGGCTCCCTCATGAAGGCGGATCACGTGGCGATCAACCGCTACGACCCCGGCCACGTGACGGTGCTGGGCTCGTGGAGCTGGCAGGACGGCACGGAGAAGGTGCTGCCCCTCGGCTCGCGGTGGCCACTCAACGAGGTGAGCGTCTCGGCCACCGTGCTGAAGACCGGGCGCCTGACGCGAAAGGGGAGCTACGAGCAGAGCGGCGGAAAGATCGCGACCTGGGTCCGGAAGATGGGAGTCACCTCCACCGTCGGTTCTCCCATCATCGTCGACGGAAGCCTGTGGGGCGTGATGCTCGTGTTCTCCAGCGCCCGGGAGCCGAGGTTCGAGGGGGCGGAGGAACGCATCATGGACTTCACCGAGCTGGTCGCGACCGCCATCTCCAATGCCCAGGCCCGTGCCGATCTCGCCTCCTCCCGCGCCCGCGTCGTCGCCGCGGCCGACGAGACCCGCCGGCGCATCGAGCGCGACCTGCACGACGGAGCCCAGCAGCGCCTGGTCTCGCTCGGGCTGGAGCTACGCGCGGTGGAAGACGGCCTGCCGCCGCCGATGACCGAACTCAGGGAACAGCTGTCCCGGGCGGTCCAGGGACTGAACGGGGTCGTGAACGATCTGCAGGAGCTCTCACGGGGCATCCACCCGGCGATCCTCTCGAAGGGCGGGCTCGTGCCCGCGCTGAAGGCGCTCGCACGCCGCTCCGCCCTTCCCGTCGAACTCGAACTGGAGTCCGTCCCACCTCTGCCGGAGCACGTCGAGGTGGCCCTCTACTACACGGCCGCGGAAGCGCTGACCAACGTGGCGAAGCACGCGAACGCCTCCGTGGTGTACGTCACCCTGGACATGGCCGGAGCGGCCGTCCGGCTCTCGATCCGCGACGACGGGTGTGGAGGAGCCGACTACGGCAAGGGGTCGGGGCTCATCGGGCTCAAGGACCGCGTCGAGACGCTCGGCGGCAGGCTGCGGGTCGCGAGCTCCGCGGAGGAGGGGACGTCGCTCTCCGTGGTGATACCGATAGTGATGACACCGATCGAGACGGTTTCGGCTGATCATTCCTGATATCGGCGATATCAGGAATGTTCTGGCAGCTCATGGACGGCGAGGGGTAGGCGGAGGACGAACCGCGCGCCACCGGTGCTGGAGTCCTCCACGTCGATGGTCCCTCGGTGGGACTCGGCGATGTCACGGGCGATCGTGAGGCCGAGCCCGGTGCCTCCTCGGTTCCGGCAGCGGGCGGTGTCCAGCCGGGTGAACCGCTCGAAGACCCTCTCCCGGTCGGCGGCGGCGATGCCGTCACCGTCGTCGGTGACGGCCAGCTCGCCGTACCGGCCGTTCCGGCACACCTCGACCAGCACCGCGTGCCTGGCGTGGCGCTGGGCGTTGTCCAGGAGATTGGCGAGGAGGCGGGTGATCTCGGCGTCGATGACGTTCGCCCGCACCCCGGGGGCGAGCCGAAGCCGTACGGGGACACCGTTATCGCGCCGCGAGATCGCGGCGCGGACCATCTCTCCCAGGTCCACGTTGACGAACGCGTCAGGCGTGTGCGCCCCCACTTTCGCCAGCACCAGCAGGTCGGTGACGATCCTCTGGAGCCGGTCGACGCCCTCCAGCGCGTCTGCCAGGAGCTCGTCCAGATCCGTCTCGTCGGGATGCAGCCGCGCCTCTTCCAGGAGCGTTCTGAGCCCGGCGATCGGGGTGAACAGCTCGTGGGAGGCGTCGGACACGAATCGCCGCTGCTGGATCAGCGACTGGTCGACCCGGCTTCTGGCGCTCTCCAGCCGTTTCAGCAGGTTGCCGGTGGCCAGGGCGAGATGCATGATCTCGTCCGCCCTGGGAAGGCCGTGGAACCCGTTGCTCAGATCCTTGGTGTGCGGTGACATGAGGATCCGTTTCGAGATGTGTTGATCGGTGCGCTCCCGTCGACGGCGACGGGGTTTCTCGTCGGCGGTTCGACGGCCGGGGGGAGCCCTCCCGCCTCTGGACAGTTGTTCACCACATCATGATGTCGTTTTTGCCGCCCGTCGTCTGCGCTGGCAGCCTCCGTTTGGTCCTTCATGCCAGCGGGGCCTCCGGTATTACCGCTAGCCGCAATGCCCCGGCGCCCTCACCCGAGTATGATCCGCCGCCCGAGCCGGGCCGGCTCACCGCGGCACGGCGGTGGTGTGAAGGGTGACGGCCGGGTACGGGTCCGGCGGGAGACGGCGGAGATAGCGGAGATATCGGAATGCTGATGATTCCTTGACTGGGGCTGTCGAGCCCATCGTGATCTGGGTAAAGTGCGGATCGATCGTTTTGACCAGCTTTCGGGGAGTTCAGGACATGCGACTTACTCTGCGCCGGGCTCTCGCCGTGAGCGCCACGCTCGCGCTCGTCGGTGTCATGACGCCCGGGGCCGCATACTCGCAGGACGATCCCCGCAGCTGTAACGACCTGCTGGGAGCCGACACCCCGGCCTACGTCGTGTGCCACTGGCTGGCCAAGCCGGAGGAGGCCCTCGGCGTCGCGCTGTTCTGGGGTGCCGACGACGGGGCCCACCTCAAGGAGGCCACCCCGAGCGACGGCAAGTTCCTCGACTGCTCGGCCGCCGGATCGGTCTGCCCGGAGGCGCCCGGCGGCGGCTCCGAGGGCGACGAGAACTCGCCCTTCCCCGAAGGGGCCGGAGACGGTGGCGCGCCCGACTGCGAGGCCGGCCAGCAGTGCGCGGTCGACGGGCACGGCGAGGGCGGCGACGGCACGGTCGCCGGGGACGAGCAGACCGGCGCCTCCACCCCGGCGCCGACCCCCACCCCCACGGGCGCCCAGGACCCCGCGGCCGCCGCCGCGGCGCAGACTCCCGCCGGCCAGGCGATCACCGCGGCGAAGGCCGTACAGCTGAGGGTCTGGATCGACACCGAGCTGGCCGACGACTGGAAGGCCGGCACCGAGACCTTCACCGCCGCCGTCAAGCGCATCGGCGCGCTGGCCGCGCGCCCGGAGGTGGCGGGCATCCGGTTCACCTCCCAGCTGGGCTACAACACCACGTTCAAGACCGACGCGGAGATCACCGCGTTCGTCACCGCGGCCTCCGACGCCCTCCGCCAGGCCGCGCCCGGCAAGCGGCTGGGCATCCACACGGTGGTGCCCGAGCTCGCCTGCGGCGCGAACGACACCTGCAAGGCCGAGATGCGCAAGCGGTACCCGCTGCTCGCTCCCGAGAAGATCGAGTCTCCCCTGATCGCGGGCCGCGTCGACCAGCTCTCCCTGGACAGCGGCCTGCTGTACGGCGGCTACGACGCCTGGAAGATCAACGCCGAGCAGGCCCACCTCAACCAGTGGATCCAGGTCCGCGCCCGTTCGTGGGACGTCCTGGCCCAGGTCGCCGCCGAGGAGACCGGGCTCGTCGGCCAGGTGACCGACGCCAAGATCGCCTCACGTCTGTCGGCGCCCGTCAAGGACGGCGGCGCCCAGCAGGTGAACGTGTGGACCAGCGTCCAGAACGCCCAGGGCGCGGTGAACCGGCTGACCGCCTGGGACCAGCTGAAGAAGCTCCTCCCGATCCAGCGCCGCCTGGCCGGCGTCTACAACCCGGCCAGTCCCGAGACGGACATGACCACCGACCTCAAGAAGCTCTCCGAGGTCTTCGGCCAGATCTATCTCACGACCGTCTGACGCCCCCGCCGGCGGGCCGCCTCGGGAGTCACCTGCTCCCGAGGTCGGTGAGGTGCTCCATCGCGGTGAGGTCGATCTCCATGGCGCTCGTCCTCGGGGGCAGGCCCAGGGCCTGAACCGTACCGGCGCGCAGCTCGCCCGCGTGGCCCAGCACGGCCCCCCCGACGAGCAGTTCCAGGCAGCGTCCAGGCAGCCAGGGTGCGTACTCGGTGGGCCGGGTGACCAGTCCGGCCCCCATGATGTGCGCCGCCGTACGCGCGGCGTCGACCGCGCGGGCCCATGACGACTCGCCGGTCAGGGCGGCGGCGAGGTGGCGAGGCTGGGCGGGGATGGCGGTGTTCAGCGCGTCGAGCTGGTCGTCGGTGGGGCGGCGGTCCGCCCGGGGAACGGGCGGGAGGTCGCCGCTCGCGGGCGGTACGAAGACCGTCCCCTGCTCGAAGAGCGCCGGGGCGGGGTTTCCCCGGGTGAGGTTGAGACCCAGCGCGGCCAGCAGCCCGGGGAGAAGCGTGGTGCGCAGTGACGGCTCGCGCGGGCTGATCGGGTTCGTGAGCGTCAGCGCGGCGCGGCGCGGGTCGTCGGGCGCCAGGCCGAAGGCGTCCCACGCGGCGTCGCAGACGAAGGGAAAACACGGCGTCTCGACGTATCCCGCTCCCGCCAGCGCGTGCCCGATCCGCCGCCGCAGGTTCTGTGACCGGGTGAGCCCTCCACCGGCCTCCCGTCTCCGCGCGGCCCTGGCAGCGTGGCCGCGCGCGAGCGGGATGGTCTCCATGTCGGGCACGGCCCGCGCGGCCGGCACGGCTCGCGTCGGGGGCGTGGCCCGGGGAAGGGGCCTGGGCCGCGGTCTGCCGGGGGCGAACTCGTCCATCCCGAGGGGGAAGCGGACGTCGCCGTCGACGACGTCGCGCATGTCCTTCAGCCCGTGCCGCAGCATCAGCGTTCGCTCGACGCCCATGCCGAAGGCGAAGGCGCCGTACCTGTGCGGATCGACACCGCAGGCCGCCAGCACCCGGGGATGGACCATGCCGCACCCGCCCCACTCGATCCATCCCTCGCCGCCGCAGGTCCCGCACGGGTCCGCGGGAGCGTCTCCGGCGGCGCCTTCCCGAGGGACCTCGGCGCGGTCCTCCGCGCCGGTGCCACGGCAGACCGCGCACTCCACGTCCACCTCCGCCGACGGGTCGGTGTAGGCGAAGCGGTGGGTGCGAAGCCGGGTCACCGTGCCGCCGCCGAACACGGAGGCGGCGAAGTGGTCGAGGGTCTTCTTCAGGTCGACCATGGTGAGGCCCAGGTCGACGGCGAGGCCCTCGACCTGGTGGAACACCGGGCTGTGGGTGGCGTCGGCCGGGTCGGGACGGTAGGCGCGGCCCGTGCAGACCACCCGCAGGGGAGGGGGCGTGCCGAGCATCGCCCTCACCTGCACCGGTGAGGTGTGCGTGCGCAGCACGAGACCCGACCTCCGGCCGGGGGCCGAGGGGTGCTCGACGTAGAAGGTGCGTTCGGGGGCGCGGGAGGGGTGGCGGTCGTCCATGTTGAGGGCGTCGAAGCTGAACCACTCGGCCTCGACCTCGGGCCCCTCGGCGACACGGTAACCGAGGTCGAGGAAGACGTCGGTCATCTGCTCGGCCATGACGGTCACCGGATGCCGGGCACCACGCGAGTCATGCGGCGCGCTCCCGGCGCGGCCGCTGGATGCGCTCCTCATTATCTGCCCTCTTCCTCTGTGAGGCCTCCCGAGCAGGCCGGCCCCCGAGGCGGTCAGGCGAAAGACGCCGGATCGCCTTCCGGCCGGGACGTGACGGGAAGCGAGCGGAAGCGCGGATCGTGGCGACCGGACGGCCTCACGCGCGAGACGCGAGATCGCCTTCTGAAAGGGATCGGCGTGCGACGACCGTTCGGGAACGTCGGTGTTCACACGTCGATCCGAGCCTTCGCTACGCTGTGCGCTCATATGACTACCCAAAGTTATTGTGCGGTCAATGGCGCGTCAACATGCCACCAGGTCGGTGGCGAGTCGGTGGCGAGGCAGGCCGGGGGCGCCCCGGCCGTGCGCGAGGGGGGTGGCGGCGTACGCCGGCTTTCCCGGCAGGGGGTTTCGGCCGGGATCAGCGAGGCCGGGGGCGGCGGGCCGGGGTCGGTTTGCGGTGAGGGTGGCTGGACCGGATCCGATCGGGGTGCCCGGCCCGGGGACGGGCGGGATGCCTCGATCGGATCCGGTTCGCAGGCCGGTCCGGTCTGAGGAGTCCGGATCGGGGCCGGAAGGTCAGCCCGCCCGGGTCTGGGCGAGGTATCCGGCGAACTCCTCCAGGGAGATGAGGCCGTCGCCGTCCTGGTCGATCCTGGCGACGGCCGCCGCGGCCGCCTCCGGGGTGATCGGCTGGCCGAGCACCTCCATGAGCCTCGTCAGCTCGGGAACCGAGATGAGGCCGTCACCGTCAACATCAACGATCTTGAAAGTCGTCGCGTAGTCGTCCGCCACGATTGCATCCGCCTTCGGCAGCAGGGAAATCAGACGCCAAGCACACTAGCGGGATTCGAGGCGCGGTCTCCTGCTGAAAGCGGAGGATTCCTGTTGTTCCGGTCATGGCGGGGGCGCCGCCGATCGGATCGGCGGCGCCCCTTTCACTCTCTTTCACCTTCTGTTCCGCCATGTCGCCCCGCGTCCCGTTCACGTCATCCCTCTACCGACGTGGACGGCCCGGCGAAGACCGGCCGGACGGTCGTTCAGGCTCGCGCGCCGACCATGGCCTGGCAGGCCTCGACGCACATCCGGCACGCGTTGGCGCACTCCTTCATCATGGAGTCGTCGCCCATGGACATGCACGCCTCGGCGCACTTGCTCGCCACCTTCGCGCACATCGCGGCCATCTCCATCGCCATCGGCGACTGGCGCATCATCATGTCCGCGCACATGCGGGTCATGTCGGCGCAGTCCATGAGCGGGCCCATCATCGCCATGTCGGCGTGCCGGCCCCCCTGCATGAGGCAGTAGGTCATGGTCTGCTCGCAACGGCTGTGGCTCTCCATGCACGCATCGATGCTCTTCTGCATCTGAGGGCTCATCTTGACCGCGTGGCTCATGCTTTCTCCCCGTTTTCGTGACCGTCCTGCTTCAACGGCCGAAGATCTCGCAACAGTGTTGTGCCCCTGTCGAGGACCCTTGCCAGCCGAGGAGTTCTGCCTTTAGTCCCAGATGGCAATAGTTTTGTGTATAAATTCACCCATCATTTGTAGGGTTAGTAGGAAAGGCGGAGGCGATCAGATCACCGCGCCCGAGCCCTGGCGGGCCGGGGCCGGCCCCCTCCGCTTGGGCCGGGGCGGGGCGGTGGGCCTGCGCCGCTCCAGCTCGATCGCGAGCGGCGCCGCGACCAGCGCGGAGGAGAGCGTGCCGACGACGATCCCGATCAGCAGCGCCACCGCGAAGTCGGTCAGCGAGTCACCGCCGAGCACCGCCAGCGCGGCCAGGATGAACAGCGCGCCCAGGCCGGTGTTGACCGTACGGGGGACGGTCTGCAGGATCGCGGTGTTCGTCACCTCGGCGAACGGGGCCTTCGGCCGCGCACCCCACAGCTCGCGGACCCGGTCGAAGACCACGACCTTGTCGTTGACGGAGTAGCCGATCACGGTGAGCATCGCGGCCAGGAACACCCCGTCCACCGGCTTGCCCAGCCACGCGAACGCGCCGATCACTATCGCCGCGTCGGCCACCAGGGCCAGCACCGTCGCCAGCCCGAACGTCCAGCGGAACCGGAAGGCGAGATAGGCGAGCTGCGCGGCGAGCGCGACCCCCAGCGCGATCAGCGCGTTGCGGCGCAGCTCGTCCCCGAGGCTCGGCCCGATGAGCTCGTCGCGCTGCTTGGTGACCGACGCGCCCCCGCTCTCCAGCGCGCTCTCGATCCGCACCACGTCGGCGGGACTGATCTGACCGGCCCGTACGGAGATGTCCTCGCCGGAGGACTGCACCACCGCGTTGGGGAACCCGGCGTCGCTGACGAGCTCGCGGGCGGCGTCGGCGGTCATCGGGGTGCTCGTGGAGTACTCCACGAGCCTGCCTCCGGTGAACTCCACACCGAAGTCGAGTCCCCGCACCGCGACCCCTGCCACGGACGCGGCCACCAGCACGCAGGTGACCAGGAAATACACCGCGCGGCGGCCCATCAGGTCGGGCTTGTGCGCGTTCAGCCAGGTGCGGACGCGCCCGATGTCGGACAGGCCGGTCAGCCTGGGCCGCGAGGAGACGGCCTGGAGGCTAACCGCCCACTGGGCGAGGACGCGCGTGATGACCATCGCGGTGATCAGCGAGGCGATCACACCGATGCTCAGCGTGACACCGAAGCCGCGTACCGGTCCGGACGCCAGGAAGAACAGCAGTCCGGCGGCGAGCAGCGTGGTGATGTTGGAGTCGGCCACCGCGCTCCACGCGTTGCGGAAGCCCTTCTCCAGCGCGCCCCGCAACCCCGGCTCTGTCGCGTACTCCTCCCGCGCCCGTTCGAAGACCAGCACGTTGGCGTCGACCGCCATGCCGATCGCCAGGACGAAGCCGGCCAGTCCCGGCAGGGTGAGCGTGGCGCCGAGTCCCACCAGCGCCGCGTACGAGATCAGCGCGTAGCAGGCCAGGGCGAAGGCGGCGATGAGGCCCACCAGCCGGTAGGTCACGACGATGAACAGCGCGGTGAGCGCGATGCCGATCACCGCGGCCCAGGCGCTGGCCGTGATCGCGGCGGCGCCGAGCGTCGGGCCGACGGTCCGCTGCTCGATGATCTCGACGGGCACCGGCAGCGAGCCGCCCTTGATCAGCAGGGCCAGGTCGGCGGCCTCCTCCGCGGTGAAGGTGCCGGTGATCTGGGTGGAGCCGCCGGGCAGGCCGACGTCGCAGGCCACGTCCTCGTTCACCTGGGGGGAGACGATCACCTTGGAGTCGAGCACGATGGCGACCCGCCGTTTGGGGTCGCCCGCCGGGTTGCAGGCGGCCTGGCCGGTCAGCTCGGCCCACTCCGCCCGGCCGCTGTCGCGGAAGTCGACGGTGACGAACCAGCCGCTGCCCTGCTGGGCGTCGATCCCCGCCTCGGCGCCGCTGACGCCGTCACCGGTGAGGGCGGCCGGTCCGATGTGCAGCGCGCCGCCACTCTCGTCGGGCAGGATCTGTTCGCCCTTCCCCGGTTTGGTGCCGGCCGCCGGGTCGGGGACGCCGAGGACCGGGTGGAAGGTGAGCTGCGCGGTCTTGCCGATGACCTCGGCGGCCTTGGTCGGATCCTGCACGCCGGGCAGTTCCACGATGATGCGCCGCTCGCCCGAACGGGCCAGCGGCGCGTCCGCCACGCCCAGGCCGTCGGCCCGGCGGCGGAGCACCTCGAGGGTGCGGTCGGTGGCCGCGGCGTCGGCCTTGACGGTCGGTGAGTCTCTGGTCTCCAGTACGAGCTGGGTGCCGCCGCGCAGATCGAGGCCGAGGCGCGGCGACATGGTCAGGGCGATGAACAGCGAGGTGGCGATGACGGCGAACGCCGCCACCGCGCGTACCACCGGGGCACGCGACATGGGAGCCTCCACAGGCTGGGGAACTGTCCTCGGGGATGCCGGAGGGGCCGGTCTTTCCAGGACGCCGGCATGCTTCGCGTACGGCGGCTTTCCGGTACGGGAAAGGCGTTTTCCGGTACGGCGAAGGCCCGGAGCGGCTCCGGGACGGTTCAGCCGGCGGCGGAGGCGGGCGGCGCGCGCCCCGGCCTGACGAGCAGGGCCGCGAGCGGGCGGGTGTCGTCGTCGCGGGCCGGGCGCGAGTCCAGGCCGGTGGCGAGGGAGAGGTGCCGCAGGTCCGCCGGCGGGGTCGCGAGCGGATGGCCGCCCCCGCCCCCCAGGCCGATCCCGGTGGCGGAGAGGCCGGTGACGAGGGCGTTCCTGTGCCCGCCGTCGGAGGCCGGGCGAGAGAGCCGCTGGTGCTCGCCGGAGGACTGGGTGACGGTGGTGTGCCGCAGGAGGACGGTGGCGCCGCCCCCGCTCAACCCGCCGGAGACGAGCAGCGGCAGCAGCAGGGCCAGCAGCCAGCCGAAGGGCGCGCCGCGCCTCAGCTGTCGCATGATCTCCTCCTGGCCGTCCCGTCCACCGTAACGCGCCGGGGGCTCGCCGACCTCTCCGGCGCCGGCCCAATGTCGGTGTTGTCTCATAAAAACGTCAAGGGAGGGTAGTGCGCACGCATGCGACTCACCTATACGGCTGATCTGTGGTGGAAGAACGCCGTCGTCTACTGCCTGGACGTCGAGACCTACAAGGACGGGAACGGTGACGGCATCGGTGACTTCCGGGGCCTCACCCAGCAGATCGACCACCTGGACCGGCTCGGGGTGACCTGTATCTGGCTGATGCCGTTCTTTCCCAGCCCCAGCCGCGACGACGGCTACGACATCAGCGACTTCTACTCGGTCGACCCCCGGCTGGGCACCCTTGGCGACTTCGTGGAGTTCATGCGCACCGCCAGGGACCGCGGCATGCGGGTGATCGCCGACCTGGTGGTCAACCACACCTCCGACGAGCACCCCTGGTTCAAGGAGGCCCGCGCCGGCCGCGACTCTCCCAAGCGCGACTGGTACGTCTGGCAGGACGAGCCGGAACCCGTCGACCCCAAGGCGATCGTCTTCCCCGACAAGGAGGACAGCCTCTGGGAGCTGGACAAGAAGACCGGCCAGTACTACTACCACAGCTTCTACAAGTTCCAGCCCGACCTGAACACGGCGAATCCGCAGGTCCGCGACGAGATCGCGCGCATTCTCGGCTTCTGGATGGAACTCGGCCTGTCCGGCTTCCGGGTGGACGCGGTGCCGTTCCTGATCGAGGGCATCGGCGGCGACCCGCACGAGTTCCTCGCCGACCTGCGCGCCTTCATGAACCGCCGCGACGGCGCCTCGATCCTGCTGGGCGAGGTCAACCTGCCCTACCCGGACCTGATGAAGTACTTCGGCGACGCGGACAACGGCGACGAGGTCACCCTGTGCTTCGACTTCATCGCCATGCAGCGCTTCCACCTGTCGATGGCCCGCCAGAACCCGGAGGCCCTCGCCGAGGCCCTGCGCGACCGGCCGGAACCGCCCGACGACTCCCAGTGGGCGATGTTCGTCCGCAACCACGACGAGCTGACCCTGGACAAGCTCACCGAGGCGCAGAAGCACGAGGTCTTCGACGCCTTCGGCCCGGAGAAGAGCATGCAGGTGTACGACCGGGGCCTGCGCCGCCGCCTCCCCCCGATGCTCGGCGGCGACCTGCGGCGGCTCAAGCTGGCCTACAGCGTGCTGTTCTCCCTGCCGGGCACCCCGGTGCTCTTCTACGGCGAGGAGATCGGTCTCGGCGAGAACCTGAAGGCCGAGGGCCGGATGGCGGTCCGGGTCCCGATGCAGTGGTCGGCCGGAGGCGGCTTCTCGCCCGATCCGAAGACCAAGGTCACCTCGCCCACCGGCAAGTTCGGCCCGCGCAACGTCAACGTCGCCGACCAGCGCCGCGACCCCGACTCGCTGCTCAGCTGGATCAAGCTCCTGGTCGAGCGCTACCGGGAGTCGCCCGAGCTGGCCTGGGGCGCGTACGAGATCCTGGACGCCGGTGACGTGGCCGTGCTGGCCCACCGGGCCGACGCCGAGGGCGGCACCGTGGTCGCCGTCCACAACTTCGCCGACCGCGAGGCGAAGGTGGATCTCGTGCTCGAAAAGCTCGGCGGCTGCGAGACGCTGGTCGACCTGCTGGTGGACGGCACCCTCGACCTGCCCTCCGACGGCCGGGTGAGGTTCACGCTGGAGCCGTACGGCACCCGCTGGCTCCGCGCCTCCGTTCCCGACGCGGCCCCGGAGGACACCTCGGCCAAGAGCGGGTGACCCGGCCCGGGGATCACCCCCGGCCGCGTCAGGGGTGCCCGTCCGGAGCGTCTCGCCGGGCGGGAGGGTGCTCGTCCGGAGTGCCCTCCCGTTCCCCCGGCCAGGCGAGCATCGCGAGCTCGGCGATCCGTTCCAGATTCCGCCGGGTCGCGCCGTCGCGGGCCTGGGCGGACATGCCCTGGATCGTGGCCGCGTAGAACAGGGCGAGAGCTCCGGCGTCGGTGCCCTCGGGGAGCAGGCCCGCCGCCACGTCCGAGGCGATGCGCGCCGTGAGCGCGGCCTTGGCGGCCTCCCTGATCCCGCGCATCGCCTCCCGCACGTCGGCCGACTCCGGGCCGACGTTGACCGCCGCGCTGAAGATCAGGCAGCCCGGCGGGTGCCCGGGGCCGGTGTAGTTGGCCGCCGCCTCGCGCAGCATCCTGGAGATCGCCGCCCGCGCGGTCGGCTCCTCGGCCAGCGCCCGCGAGGAGAAGTCGTACCTCCTGTAGCGCTCGACGACCTCCTCGAACAGGTGCCGCTTGTCGCCGAAGGCGGCGTACAGGCTGGGCGGGCGGATGCCCATCGCGGCGGTGAGCGAGGCGATGGAGGTGGCCTCGTAGCCGTGCCGCCAGAACTCCAGCAGCGCTGTCTCCAGCGCGGTGTCGCGGTCGAAGGCTCGTTTCCTGCTCACCGGAGCATTGTATAGCGAACGCTACAAAACCCTGCTACGGTTCGATTTTGTAGCGATCGCTATAAAACCTGGGAGGCGATGTGAGAACCGCGCTGGTGACGGGTGCGAGCAGGGGGATCGGCAGGGCGATCGCCCTGCGGCTCGGGCGCGAGGAGGTCCGGGTGGCCGTCCACTACGCCAGGGACGAGGCGGCGGCCCGGGAGGTCGTGACGGCGATCACCGAGGCCGGGGGAGAGGCGTTCCCCGTCCGGGCGGAACTCGGTGTGGCGGGGGACGTGGAGACGCTCTTCACCGCCCTGGAAAAGGAGGTGGACGGGCTCGACATCCTCGTCAACAACGCGGGGATCATCGTCCCCGGCGGCATCTCGGAGGTCACGCCCGAGGCGTACGACAGGATGTTCGCCGTCAACGTCAGGGCGCCGTTCTTCATCATCCAGCGGGCGCTGCCCCTCCTGCGCGACGGCGGGCGCGTCGTCACCATCAGCTCCGGCGTGACCAGGATCGCCTTCCCCCAGAGTCCCGCCTACGTCGCGACCAAGGGGGCGATGGAGGTGCTGAACCGGACGCTGGCCAAGGAACTCGGTTCGCGCGGGATCACGGTGAACTCGGTCTCGCCGGGCATCACCGACACCGACATGAACGCGGGCTGGCTGCGCGGCGACCCGGGGGCACAGGCGTACGCGGCCGGGCAGTCCGCCCTCGCCAGGGTCGGCGCCCCGGAGGACGTCGCCGACGTCGTCGCCTTCGTGGTCTCCGACGACGCCCGCTGGGTCACCGGGACCACCCTCGACGCCACCGGCGGCTCCGTGCTCTGAGCCGTCTCCGGCTCCTCGCGACCTCGGGGCTTCGGGTCCCGAGTTTCGCACGACCTCTCAGAAGAAGGACCGTGCGAAATGCGCCGGTGACATGCTGTGAAAATCGCTAAACTGTTTTTTTCTCCGGCTGTGGCCGATCGGAAGTGAATTGATCGCTGTGGCCTGTCCCGTGCGGCGCGTTCAAGGAACGTGAGGAGCGGAAATGGCCCGTCCGGACTCCGACGACCATCTTCGGCGCCAGCTGCGCACCTTACAGCGGGTCGTGGGCGGACCTACCGACGCGACGCTGGCTCGCCGTAGCGGGGTCGCGGCGGCCACGTTCTCCGAGGTGATGGCCGGCAAACGGCGACTGCGGGACGAATTCGTCGCGAAGGTCGTCGCGGGCTGCGTGGCCTGTGCCCGCGCCGCGGGGAGGGGCGCCCTCGATGAGCGGCACGTTCTGCAAGCACTGCGACTGCCTGGTCACACCGCCGCGGACAATGGCATCTTCGAACGCGACGACGATCTGAATTCCTGTTCATCGTCGCTCGACGACGTCCGCAGAAGGGCGGGGGCCACGATCGTGGTCGAGGGCCCGGCGGGAATCGGCAAGTCCGAACTGCTGGCGCGGGTGTGCTCGGAAAGCGCCGTGCGTGGGATCACTCCCCTGGTGGTGCGCGGCAATCAACTCGATCAGACGATGGCCTTCTGCGGCGTCCGAACGCTGCTCGGCCGCTGGGCGGCCGGTCACAGTGGCCAGGATCGGCAGCGTCTGTTCGCCGGCGCCGCCGCGTTCGCGCGGGTACCGCTCGGCCTGCCGCATACGCGGCGAGGGGGCTCGATGATCGGCTTGACCGAAGCCCTGTACTGGCTCCTGGTCAACGCCACCGACCCCGCCGGACGCGACGACGCGCTGCTGCTGGCCGTCGACGACGCGCACTGGCTGGACGAGGAGTCGCTGAACTGGCTGGAGTTTCTCAGCGACAGGCTGGCCGGACTGCCTGTCGTTTTGTTGCTCGCCTGCCGGCCGGACGAGCCCACGACGTCTCCGGCGCTCACCCGCATCATCCTGCGCGCGACCTCGATCATCCGGCCCCGGCCGCTCAGCCTGGACGCCGTGCGTGCCATCGTCGACCGCAGCCTCGGGCGGCGGGGCGGCCCTCCCGACGAGACGTTCTGCTCGGCCTTCCACCAGCACAGCGGCGGCAATCCGTTCTATCTGCGGTGGATGCTCGATCTGGCCCACGAGCGCCGGCTCGCGCCGACGGCCGAGTCCGCCACGCGCGTCGCTCGCCTCATACCTCGCCAGGTCGTGGTCCACCTCAACGAGCGGCTGAGCATGCTGGGGCCGTCGGCGGGGCGGCTGGCCCGTACGATCGCCGTGCTCGGCCCCGGTATCCAGCTTGACCAGGCCGTACGTCTCGCGGGACTGACCTCTGAGGAAGGTGGGCGCGAATACGACCGGCTCTGCAGGGCCGCGATCCTGGCCGACCGGTCCAGTGTCGACTTCCGGCACCCGATCATCCGAAGCGCGGTCTACGACGCCATCGACCCCTCGCAGCGCAGCGACACCCATCTCGCGGCGGCAAGGCTGCTGCACCATGCCGATGCCGGCCTCGAGACGGTGGCTGCTCACCTGCTGCGGGTCAACACCGCGGGCGATCCCTGGGTGGTCGACCGGCTGGCCGCCGCAGCCGCCGAGGCGATGAGCTCCGGCCTGGCAGGCACGGCGGCCCGCTACCTCGGGCGCGCGGTCGCCGAGCCGCCCCCGCCCGGCCGGCGTTGCCAGGTACGAATGCGCTACGGGCAGGCGCTGGCGCTGGGCGAGGTGGCCACGGCCATCCCCGAACTGCTCGCCGCCCGCAAGCATGCCGCCGATGACGCCCAGGGCGTCGAGGCGGCGATCGCGCTCGCCAAGGCGTACAGCTACGCCAACCGGCTCGGCGACGCCGTCCGATCCCTCGACCGGGCACTGGACGGTTGCCGTGACGACGCTCTGCGTGACCGCCTGCGGGCAGAGCAGTTGTTGTGGGCGACATGGTGGGCCGACGACCCGCACCGGCCCGACCGCATGCTGCTGCTCGACCGGGCCGCCCCACCGCTGTCCGGCACCGGCCACGTGGAGCGTCTGCTCATCGCCACGCACGCATGGAGCCTGGTGCTGCGCGGTGAGCCGCGGACCGCCGCGGCGGAGGCCATCCGGCCCGTGCTCCGGAACGGTGTGTCGTTCGCCGACCTCGACCAGGGCATGGAGGTGGGTACCATGACCGGATTCGTCCACCTGTACTCCGACGACCTCTCGATGGCCGGACGTCTGTTCGAGCAGGCGATGGAAGAGTTCGACCGCAACGGCTGGCGCGGTACCCATCTCACGTTCACCCGTGCCCATGTGGCGAACGTGGCTCTGCGGGAGGGAAGACTCGCTGACGCGGTCGCCGACGCCGAGATCGCGTTGCGCCTGGCCGACCGCACCGGTCCCGGAACGCCCGGGGAGCAGTTCGCCACCGGCACCCTGATCGAGGCATTGCTCGCGCGTGGCGACGTCGAGCGTGCGCAGGCGGTGTGCGGCGACCGCGAGTACGGCACGTCCTTGGCCGACGCGCTGGTGCTCCCGGTGCCGAACGCCGTTCGAGCCGCCCTTCAACTCGCGCGCGGTCAGACCGCCGGTGCCGCCGCCACTCTGCGCCGGGTCGGGCAGTGGCTCGAAAACGCGTGCCTGCTCAACCCGTCCATGTGCCTGTGGCGCTTCGATCTCGGCCGGGCGTTGCGACACTCCGCGCCGGACCAGGCCCGCGAGGTCGTGGCCGTCGGGATGCGGCGAGCGGATCGATTCGGCGGCGAGCTGGCCCGTGCGCGAGCCCTGCGGACCCTCGCCGTGTTGCAGCCGGACTCGGCCGCGGAGCTTCTTGAGGAGGCGATCCGGATCTTGCGCCCCACGCCGCACCGCCTCGAACAGGCCCACGCTCTCGCCGAACTCGGCACAGCCCTGACCCGGAGCGATCACGATGCCCGCGTTCTGCTGTCCGAGGCACTGACACTGGCCGAGGAGTGCGGCGCCGTGTCGCTCGGCGACGCCGTCGCGCGGCGGCTCGGGTCCGCTTCTCGCCTCCGGCGCCGGCGGGTGAACGCCCTGGACCCGTGTCGGCAACGCATCGCCCGGCTCGCCGCGGACGGGCACTCCAAGTCCGAGATCGCCTACAGCATGGTCCTCGACCTGGACACGGTCACCACGCTCCTCCGCGAAGCACACGACGTCCTCGGAGTCGACTCGCTCGCGGAACTGCGCCGTGCCCTGACGCCGTGAGCGTCATGGCGGGACCGTGATCGCCACCACCCTCCGGGGCCGGTACGGCCCCTGTCTTCGGGTGCCGGAAACGTTCGGTTATTCGGCGGCGATGGCGGAGCCCCGGCGCGGCCGGTGAAATGAGTCATCCGGTGACCGCGCCTCGCGGACCGGAACTCTTCGAAGGCGAAACGGACCCCGTAACGGTTCCTCCTGTCGTCTCCACGACCAAGGGAAAGTGATGGCAATGGCGAAGCATTACACGAAGACGGTCGGCGTGCTCCTGGCGGCGATGGTCGCGACCGCGGGGATGGCGCCGTCCGCGCCGGCGGCCTCAGCCGCCCTGGCGTCACCCGTGCCGGCGGGGGCCCTCACCTGGATCAGGAACTTCAACAGCTTCAAGTGCCTGGCCATCGCCGGTGCCGACCGGAACGACAACGCCCCCGCCGTCCAGTTCGGCTGCGACAGTCACGGGTCGCGTGTCTGGTATCTCGTGGACAGAGGCAACAACCATTACTGGATCAAGAACAACTTCACCGGTAAGTGCCTCACCATCGCCGCCGGCAGTCCCTACGAGAACGCCCCCGCCGTCCAGTACTACTGCGACGCACATCCGTCACGCCTGTGGTCCTTCGTCGACAAGGGCGATTCCAACTACCACATCCGTAATTACAACAGTGGCAAGTGCCTCACCGTCGCCGGCGGCGGCATCACCGACAACGTCTACGCCAACCAGTACTTCTGCGACAACCATCGGGCGCGTCTCTGGTACTTCGTCACCCGATGACCCTCGGGATCGAAGGCCTGAACGGCTAACGGGCGCCCTGGGGATCGGCGGCCTCCCCCAGCTCGGTGAAGAGCGTGAGCTGGAGCCCGGCGGGCCCCTCAAGGCGGGAGTTGAGCGAGTTCCACGGGGTCCGGACGGGTTCGGCGACCACCGTCGCCCCGGCCCCAGCCAGCTCGGCGGTGACGGCGGCCGAGTCGCCCACCTCGAACGCCACCCGGATGTGCCCGGCCACCCTCCGCCCCACCTCGACCCGGTCGATGAACTCCGCCTGCGACGGGTCGGCGATCTCCAGGGTGGCCCGGCCCGCCTCCAGGATCGTCACCCGTCCGTCGGGCGAGGAGTACGCGGCCCGCTCGGGCAGGCCGAGCACGTCGCGGTAGAAACGCAGAGCCTCGTCGTAGTCGGCGGCGGTGACGACCAGGCGTAACTCTCGAACGGTCATGATGGCTCCCATGATGATCGCGAATCTCTCGACCACGACAGCACGACCGGTCGCGTCCGGCATTCCCGATTCGTTTGGCATTTTCGATCCGTGCGGGATACCCGGCCGCCCGCCCGGGAACCCTTCAGGCCACTCGCCGGGGTGGGACGCCCCGGCCGCTCCCCGCCTTCGCTCCCCGTGCCCTCGCCGCGTTCGCGGCCTTCGCCCCGGATGGCCGCGCACCGACGGGCGGTACCGTACTCTCCGCGCCCTCGACTTTCCCCGACACGGCACCGTATCGATGAACCGCCAGGACGAAGCGTGTTGGATGTCCACCACACGGATCAGATCGTGGACGAGGAGGTGACCGCGGTCACGGCCGCCGTCACGCCCACGCACCACCTGATCGTCGAGACCCGGTTCCCGCCCGTCCGGCGTCCCGTACCGCCATGATCGGAGATAACGCAGTGACAGCCACCGTCGCGGCGCAGCCGCAGACCTCGGAGTCGTTCCTGGCCGGGCCGCTGCCCGCATACGTCTACGACCTGGTCGAGCTCGGCGCCCACGTCAGGGACATCCGCGCCGCGCTGGGAGACGTCGAGCTGTACTACGCGGTGAAGGCCAATCCCGACCCGGAGCTGATGCGGACGCTCGCCCCGCACGTCGACGGCTTCGAGGTCGCCTCGGGAGGCGAGCTCGCGCACGTGCGGGAACACTTCCCGCACGCGCCGATCGCGCTGGGCGGGCCGGGCAAGACGGACGCCGAGCTGTTCGGCGACGTGACCCGCCTGCACGTCGAGAGCCCCGGCGAGCTGCGCCGCCTGCTCGCGTCCGGCCGCTCGGCGGACGTGCTGCTGCGGGTCAACCTGGACGTCCCGATCGCGGGAGCCTCGCTGGCGATGGGCGGCGGCGCCACACCGTTCGGGATGGACCCCGCGGGGATCGCCGAATGCGTCGCCCTGCTGGAGGCCCAGAGCGCCGTACGGCTGCGCGGGATCCACGCGCACCTGGCCAGCGGGCTCGACGCGCCCCGGATGCTGGAGCTGGCGGCGGCCGTCCTGGACTACGCGCGGACGCTGGGAGCGACCGAGATCAACCTCGGCGGCGGCATGGCCGTCTCCTACGCCGACCCCGGCGACCGCTTCGACTGGACGGCCTACGGCTCGGGCCTGGCCGCCCTCCGCCGTCCCGGGGAGACGCTCCGGATCGAACCGGGACGCTCGCTGACCGTCTACTGCGGGAGGTACGTGACGCGCGTCATCGACGTCAAACGCGTCCACGGCGAGCTGTTCGCGATCGTGGCGGGCGGGACCCACCACATCCGCACCCCCGCCACCAAGGGCCACGACCAGCCCCTGGTCATGACGGAGGCCGGTGAGCCGATCACGATCGTCGGCCAGCTCTGCACTCCCAAGGACACCCTGGCCCGCCGGGTCCCCATCGCGCTCAAGCCCGGCGACCTGGTGGAGTTCACGATGGCGGGCGCCTACGCCTGGAACATCTCCCACCACGACTTCCTGATGCACCCGAAACCGAGCTTCCACTATCTGAGCCGCTAGGAACCGGCGGAGGCCGAGCCGGAGAAAGCCGCCGGCCGGCCCCGACCCGGGTACGGGAACGCCTGCCGATACGCATATGCTGCGCATCGTCGTTTTCATGTCAGGCAGCACCCAGAGGGAGAAGCTCACCGTGTACAAGGAGTTCGCGATCGAGGCCGTGGTCTGGGTGATCCCCGTCGTAGTGCTGCTCGGGCTCGCTTTCATGATCACTGCCTGACCCGGCAGGGCCCCGCCCCGGCGGGTCAGCGCTCGGCCAGGACGATCACCGAGTCGCCGGGGCCGAGGCGCAGCGGTCGCGACTTGTCCGGATTGAGGACGACGCCGAAGTGCGGGGCCTCGTTCACGCGGTCCGCCAGGCGGTAGCCGATCGCGGTCTCGCCACGGCGCCGGGCCGACTCGATCACCGAGGCGAAGTCGACCGGCGCCCCGGGGCGGACGTACCGCTCCGCCGGGCGCGGGTAGATCTCCGAACCCCCCGAGTCGAAGAGCTGGCCGAACACCTCGGCCAGGTGCCGGTTCTCGGCGAGCTGGGCCAGCAGCAGGCCGATCACCGTGTCACTGATCACGATGTCGTCGGCCTTGGTGACCTCGGCCAGGCTCCGGTTGTTCTCGTCGTGCATCTCGCTGACGATGGAGTAGCGCTCGCCGAGCGAGGACTGCATGTCGCGCAGCTGGAGCAGGGTCGTCAGGGTTCGCGTGTCGGCGTGGCCGGGGCTGTAGCGGTCGTCGGAGAGCACGATCACGTGCTGGTAGACGCCCAGGCCGAGTGAGTCCAGCGCGTAGCGGTCGGAGGTGTCGCACTCCTTGACGTTGACCGTGAGGTTGCTCAGCCCCATGAAGCCGGTCGCCGCGTCGGGGTGGTCGGAGGCGATGTCCAGGACCGAACCCGGCGCGACGTACGCGTCGAGATAGCGGACGATCTGCCGGCCCCGGCCGTTCCAGTTGAGGATCAGGGTGCGCTCGGCGCTCTGCCTGGTGTGCTCGACCAGGACGATCGACTCCTCACGGGCCGAGGGCATGCCGGCGGCCAGGTGGATCATCGAGTCGTCGTTGGCGATCACGATGATCTCGCCGGAGTCGGAGATCACGGTGTTCATGGGCGGGTTCAGCGTGACCGTCCCGGCCTGGCGCAGCCCGATCACCGTGGCGGTCTGGTACGCCGGGAGCACCTCGCCGTACGTCATGCCGGTGAAGTGGGGGTCGGAGCGCAGGTAGATCTCCCCGTCGCCGAAGTCGAGCAGGTCCATGCAGACCACGGACATGCCCGACTGCCGCGACGACTGCACGATGAGCCGGGAGGCGGTGTCGTCGGAGTCGACGAGGTGGACGTCGGGGCCGCCCGCGAGACGCGCGGCGGCCATGTTGGAGCTCTCGGCGATGGCGGCCACCACCGGCGGGTGGCTGCCGGGCCGTTTGGCCAGGGCGAGCAGCGTCTTGATGACGTGCGCGTCGGGGTCCTCGCCCTGCGGGGAGAGGACGACCACCGAGCGGGCCCCGGCGAGGTTCATCAGGTCGAGGTCGGTCGGCTCGGTGGGCCGCCCGGTCCGGCAGACCAGCCTGGTCCTGCCGGTCTCGCCCGCGAACTGCCGGATCTCGTCCTCCATGGCGATCTTGTCCTTGTCGGCGAGGATCGTGATGACCGACCTGCGGTCGCTCGCGTGGGCCTGGACCAGCTCGCTGACGATCGTGAAGACCTGCTCCGACCAGCCCAGGATCACGATGTGGCCGCTCTCGATGATCCGGGACCTGCCCTTGCGCAGCTCCTCGAACCTGCTCTTGAGGTCGTTGGAGAGGATGCCGACCAGGGCGCTGACGATGAAGAGCCCGCCCAGCGACGCGACGAACATCAGGGCGACGAACGGCGCGCTGCCGGTGTCGCTGGCCACCTTCCCCGGGCTCAGCGCGCGCATCAGCGTCATCCACAGCATGCCCGGGGCGCCGTGGTTCTTCGCGGCCTCGTGCGGGGTCAGCCACAGGCTCAGCGCCGTGACCAGCAGGATGAGGACGAGAGAGACGAAGGCGAGCCATCCGATCAGCGCGGGCGTGCCCCGGGACATGGTGTTGTCGAACCAGTAACGCAGGCGTTCTCGAAACGTCGCCCTCGGCACGGAATTCCTCCCCCGTCGGTAAAGCACAGTCGACAATTGTACAAAAACTACAGGTCGCCGAGTGGGGGGTCGGGTGAACGCGCCGGAGGTCGCCGGTATGGGCGCCCGACGCCGCGCGGGCGGGGAAACCCCGCGGGCCGGGGCCGGGCGAGGTGCGCGAGCCGCGACGGCCCCGCGGAGGGGCGGTTCTCAAGGCCGTTCCCGGGCCCTTCCCCGAGGTCGCGTCCTTCGTCCTCGGGGAAGGGCCCGGAAGCACCGTGAGGAACATGAGGAAATGGCCATGGGCTTTATGCGGGCGACTCCCGGAATAAGGCCCTGAGTCGCCAGAAAACGGCATAAAACAGGTAAGTCAGGTTATTTAGCCGGTTATCCGGTTTTCGGTTCGCCGCAATGCCGGAGCCGGTGACCGTCGCGATCTCCGGCGGTTCGGCCGGTGCCGGTGGTGTGTCTCCGGTCGCGGGTGGTGTGCGGCCGCCTCGGCCGGGTCTCCTGCCGCAGGCGGTCTGTCGCCGTCCCGGTCGCGTTCCCGGTCGCCGGTGGCATGTGGCCACCCCGGCCGGGTCTCCGGTCGCGGGCCCGGGTTCGTCAGGGAAGTTTGGTCCAGGGGCCCGGGGCGTGGTCGTCCCTCGGGATCCACAGCGCGGGCTGGAGCTCGCGGAGTCGCGGGGCACAGCCGTCGTTCCAGGGGAAGCGGCCCGCGGCGTCCGGCCAGACGATCTCCATGAAGGACAGCGGGGGCCGCTGGTAGAAGTGCAGTGCCGTGCCGAACAGCGACCGGTACCAGCTCGCGTCCACCGTTCTCGCGACGACCGGGTAGTTCCTGATCACGTCGTCCCGCTCCCGGGCCTCGACCAGGTGACGCCCGGCGGCGATCTCGTCGGCCAGGGTGTCGAGGCAGTTGCCCATCACGTCCACGCGGAGACCGAACATGGCCACCTCGGGGGAGCGGAGCGTGTGCCACAGCCCGACGGTGAACGCCCAGCCCGGCCCGTCCTCGTCCTCCGGGACCATCACGACCGCCCACCCGCGATCCCGGACACTTCGCATCGTCCTGAGGTCGGCCTCGTCGAGTTCTACCTCCTGCTCGACGCACAGCAGGCAGTGGCACGCGCTCTGGTGGGACACATGTCTGATCGTAGTGCTTTGTGGTCGTTCATACCTATAAGTCCGACCTTGCCTGCCCCGCTCCGGGCTCCCTCCGTCCGGGGACGCGAGCGCCCGGACGGCCGCCGGAGCGCTCACGCCGGATGAGGAGGTCCGGGTCCGGCGTGAATCGCCGGCCCGAATGATGATAGGTCCGGGTCCGGCATGGATTACCGGTCCGAATCCAGCGTGAATTGCCGGTCCGAATGCTGCCAGCCCGGGGCCGCGTGCCCGCCATAGCTTTGCTCGCGTGAGGGGCCCCTGCCGCCGTACGGGGCCCGATGACGAGAGGACAATCCATGGACCTGCAGCTTTCCGGCCGCGTCGCGGTCGTCACCGGCGCCTCCAAGGGCATCGGCCTGGCCGTCACCCGTACCCTGCTCGACGAGGGGGCCCGCGTCGTCGCCGCCTCGCGCAAGAGCACCCCGGAGCTGGAGGCGCTCGACGGCGCGGACCTTCTCCACGTACCGGCCGACCTGACCGACCCCGAGGCTCCGGGCCGGATCGTGGCGCGGGCCGTGGAGGTGTTCGGCGGGCTGGACATCCTGGTGAACAACGCCGGTGGCCCGCCGCCCGGTGTGGCCCTGCCGCGCTTCTCGTTCCTCGCCCCCACCGACGACGACTGGCGGGCGATGTTCGAGTTCAACCTGTTCTCGGTCGTACGGGCCGTCCGTGCCGCCGTTCCGGTGATGCTCCAGCGGGGCGGAGGCTCGATCGTCAACGTGTCCTCGGGCGGCGCCCGGCTGCCGGCCCCCATGAACGTCGACTACAACGCGGCCAAGGCGGGCCTGAACAATCTCACCAAGGCGCTGTCGGAGGAGTTCGCGCCGCAGGGCATCCGGGTGAACACCGTGTCGCCGGGGCCCGTGCGGACGGCGTGGTGGACCGAGGAGGGCGGCGCGGCCGACATCATCGCCGCGCAGGCGGGAACCGACCGTGACACCGTGATGAACAGTGTCGCGGTGGAGATGATGAAGCTGACCACCGGCCGCCTCGTCGAGCCGCAGGAGGTCGCCGACGTGATCGCCCTGCTCGTCTCGCCGCGCTCGGCGAGCACCACCGGCGCCGACTTCGCCGTCGACGCCGGTTTCCTCAAGGAGATCTGAGGTCGCTTTCCGCGAGGAGATCTGAGGCCGCGCAGGCCCGTGGCCGCCGGCCCCTTCGCAGACCGGGTCCTGGTCTCCTGCCCCCCGGCGCCAGAAGACCCGGACCCGGGGCCGGTTCAGGCGGGCAGGGCGACCAGCTCGACGTCTCCGGTCAGGAAGGCGGTGAGGAACCTCTCCCGGCCGACGATCTGGAAGATCTGGTCCGCGTACCGCCCATCCGCCCCGTAGCTGAGATCCTTCTTTTTGATCGGAGGCACCAGGGCGCCCTCCACGCCGACCATGAGCCTCCTCGTGGACTTCTCGCCCCCGTGGTCGACCATCCAGTTGTAGATCTCCCTGGTGACCACCTCGACGAACCCCTCCGAGATCACCAGCGGCCTGTTCGTGATCTTCATCTTCGCGGTCAGACGCGGATGGATGAGGGAGTGCGTCATCTCGTGGACGATAGTCTCGATCACCTCCCAGCGGGACCGTGACTGCGGCTGGTCGGGCCTGAACTCGGTGACCAGGCCGATGCCGCCGCCCTTGTCTCCATGGGAGTTGGAGCCGATGTGCTGGGCGTAGAAAAGCGTGAGCCGCTTCGCGCCCTTCTCCTCGTTCATCCATTTACCGAGCGCTTCGAAGAGGAATGTGTTGTCCGCACCTCGGGTGCTGTCGTATCCGGCCGCGTCGAAAACCGTTTTTCCCGGTGCGCCCTGCCCACCCACCTGGAAGGCGCGAGTCATCAGGTGCCTCACCAGATCGTTCTCGGTCGGTACGGCCGTGGTCTTGTCGTATATGTTCTTGAAATAGTCGAAGCCCGTCACGAACGGGTTGTCCTCCCTGGCCGCCGCGTACGGTTGCAGCATCTCCCAGGCCACGGACTGGGCGAGCTGCGCGATCATCTCGAAGTCGGACATCTTCTGGAACGCGCGCTCCACCCCGGGCGGCCTGCGCCATATCGCGACCTCCCTGATGAGAAATTCCTGCAGTCGCGGGAGTAACTCCTTGAGGAGAAGCGCCCGGTCGAGCGGGGGCCGTTCACCCGGCGCCCCGGGAGGCGGGGCGCCGTAGCAGGCGGCGGCCCGTTGCCGTGCCTCCTCCGGGAGGCGCGGCACCTTCGCGCCCAGGGCCGCCTTCAGCCATCCGGTGCGGCCGAGCACCTGGAGTTCGAAACCGTCGCGGTCGGAGAGAGGCATCCGAGGCCGCACCGTGGTGGCGTTGTTCACCAGCCAGGTCAACGCCTCCTTGACATTGAAGCCGGGGGCGCCCGTCTGGTTCACCGCCAGCAGGTTGGCCGCGTACAGCAGCCAGTGGCGGAGCTGCGGATCCGTCAGGTTCCCGACCAGGCCGGGGTCCTGGCCGACGGCCCTGTAGATGCTTACGAGCTTCTCCGTCACCCCCGCCTCGTCGAGACCCGCCAGGGCGCTGTGCCGGACGTTGATCTGGAGCGGTCCAAGATTGAGCATCCGGTCAGCCGGAAGGTCTCGCCGGACCACGGCAAGGGCGTCCTCGGTGGTGGGGATCTGTGGCGTCGACATGCCTGCCTCCGTGCTGCGGATCGGTGGTGGCCCCATCAAATCCGCCCGACGCCGAATTGGGAACGGCGCGACGGCATGGAATTCGAAGCCCGGGATTTGCGAGCATCCGAGGTCCGCACGCCCGCCGCGTCTGCGATGACCCGCGGCCAGAGCGGCCTCGCCTTCGCCGAGCGTTGGGCCCGCGCGTTTCTCGCGGGTGGCGGGACGTCAGCTGTGGTGCCGCATCTCGGGCCAGAGCAGTTGCCACGGGCGCAGCGGATCGCGGCAGACGAGGATGGGCAGGTGTTGTTCCTCGTTGGACAGGCCGACGCCGTTGTCGATCCTGCCGCGTTCCTCGCAGGTGGCGAACACCCGGGAGTAGCCGCCGGGGGAGTCGGTCACGACCACGGCGATCCGGGCGGACGGCGACGGCGGGCCGCGCCAGTAGAGCTCGTTGTGCCCGCTGTGGACCTCGGGCAGGCCGTACTCCCCGCCGTAGCGGTCCAGCGCCCCGGCCTCGCCGTAGTTGTCGGTGAGGAGCACGGTCCGCGCGCGCTCCTGGGGCGTCAGCCCGCCGACCACCGCCGCGACCCGCGCGGCGAACTCCGGCCATCCGATCGACTCGCGCGCCACCTCGTTGATCCCGGCGACCGGGGTGCCCTCCAGGGCCGGGGGAGGGATCACCGGCAGCGCGATGACGACGGAGAGGACCGCGTTGGCCGCCAGGGCGCCGACGACCGGCGCGCGCCGTCCCGCACCCGACATCCACCGGCTGACCGGGCCGCACCCCGCGGCGAAGAGCAGCACGAGCAGGCCCGCCACGTAGTCGGGGCGCCCGCCGGAGTAGAGCGTCAGCGCGCAGGCCAGCGGGTAGGCCAGGGCGAGGCAGCGCAGGCGGGGCTCCCGCCACAGCCGTACGGCGCCGACCACCTGGACGACCGCCTGGGGCGGGCCGAGCAGCAGGAACTGCAGCGGTACGAAGGCGAGGCGGTTGTCGGCGCCCTCGTCGGCCTCCAGTGCCCCGGCCATCACCAGCTGCGGCCAGCCGTGGGTCGCCTGGTAGACCAGGTTGGGCGTGGCGATCACGAGGGCCAGCAGCGCGCCGAGCCAGAGCCTGCGGTCCCGCAGCACCTCGCGCGGTCCCGCAGCCAGCACGCCCACGCCCACACTGACCAGGAGCAGCACGATCAGCTGCCGGTTGTACGTCGCCACCCCCGCGACGGCGCCCAGCGCGAGCCACCAGCGGCCGTCGCCCCGCAGCGCCCGTACGGCGAACAGCGCCGCCGCGACCCAGAGCGGCAGGTCGACCCCGAGGGTCAGCAGGGAATGGCCGCCGATCAGGAGCAGGGTCGTGGTGGCGATTCCCGCCGCGGCGACGATCTGCGCCCTCCGGTCGCCGCCGAGTTCCCGGGCCAGGAGGGCGACCAGGACGACGACGAGCGACGCGATCAGGGCGGGAACGACGCGCAGGGCGACCACGGTGTCGCCGAACACGGCGACCGAGGCCCGCGCGATCAGCGGGGTCAGCGGCGGGGTGTCGAAGTATCCCAGGGCGGGCCGCTCACCCAGCATCCGGAAGTACAGCTCGTCCCGGTGATAGCCGTAGCGCGGGCTCGCGACCAGCAGCACGGCGAGCGTGGCCAGCGCGACCGCGCCGACGGGCCGCCGGGCGAAGGGGGCGGCCGGGACGGTTGGGCCAATGGTGTGCGAGGCGGTCGTGTCAGCGGTGTGCGCGGAGGAGGGGGAGGACGCGTCGGGGGTGTGCGGCGCGGAGGAGGACTCGGACACCCGTTCATCATCGGCTTTCGACGTCGGTGACGCGAGGGGTGATCCCGATTCGCTCGCCATCCGGCGACGGGCGCTCGCGCGGCCTCCGGGCGTTGGGGGAAAAATCCTTCGACGTCCTCGATGTCGTACTGAGACACTGGCCGCTGCCGGATGCCCGGGGAGCACCTCGGCCTGACCGAGATCCGTCCCGGCCGGGCCCGACCGGGCTGTGACCTGGCCTAACCTGGTCTGGCCGCTCGCCGGTCGGCGGAGGCGCCGACCGCGGGGGCCGGAGCCGGGGCTCCGGGGGCCTTTTTCAATGATCGTCATGACGGTAGGTGAACCATGAACCCGGTCGGCGAGCGAGAGATACGCGAATCCTTCGTCAACTGCTCGAAGGGGGAGGCGCGCAGGCTCAACCTGCCCAGGAACCTTTCCGAGCTCTCCTGGGCCGACCTCGACTTCCTGGGCTGGCGCGATCCCGGCGCCCCCGACCGGGGTTACCTGGTCGTCGAGCGGCAGGGCGAGCTCGTCGGCGTCACCCTGCGCGTCGCGCAGGATGTCCGCAGGAGTTTCACCAAGAGCACCGTCTGCTCGATCTGCCTGACCCCCCACTCCGGCACCGGGGTCGCCCTGTTCGTCGCGCCCAGGGTCGGCGCCGCGGGCCGCCAGGGCAACACGGTCGGCACCTACATCTGCGCCGACCTGGCCTGCTCCCTCTACGTGCGCGGCACGAAGCGGGCGGAGTCCGGCGTGCGGTTCGAGGAGACGCTCACCACGGAGGAGCGGATCACCCGGACCGCTCTCAACCTGGAGGGCTTCCTGGACAAGGTCTTCGACGGCGACCTGCGCTCGGCGTGATCGGATCGCGGGTCCGCCCGCCTTCCGGAGGTCCCCGGCGGCCCCGGGCATCCGCGTAGTGGCCGCGTGATCGTCGCGGGATGACATCCCCCGGTCTGATCGGCCGCCTCCGGAATCAGACCGGGCTCCGATGTGGCCGGGGTGGCCGTTCGGAGATCGTGGCCTTCATGCTGACGTCGATCGCCGTCGCCCTGACCCTCCTGGGTTCGGGC
This sequence comes from Streptosporangium sp. H16, assembly GCF_051918855.1. Lineage (NCBI taxonomy): Bacteria > Bacillati > Actinomycetota > Actinomycetes > Streptosporangiales > Streptosporangiaceae > Streptosporangium > Streptosporangium sp. H16. The sequence goes on along the minus strand of NZ_JBPXMD010000018.1, from coordinate 86,083 downwards.
GTGCAGGCACCACAGAACGATTCCCTCGACTGGAGCACCTGCCCGGGTGACAAGATCGGGATGGAGTGCGCCGACCTGCGGGTCCCCGTCAACTGGCAACAGGCCGGCGGACGCGAGATCACCCTGAAGCTGGGCCGCCTGAAGGCCACCGGCACCTCCGAGGGCTCCGTCCTGATCGCCTACGGCGGGCCGGGCGCGCCGGGGATCGCCATCACCCGGTCCGGGAACCGGTGGGCCGGGCTCCGCGAGCGCATGGACATCGTCACCTGGGACACCCGGGGCTACGGTGAGCAGATCGGGGGCCTGAGCACCGGCCTGCCGTGCACCTGGACGCGCATCCCGCTGCCCGAGTTCCCCGAGGACGACGCCGACTTCGGGCGGCTCTCCGACACCAACCGCGGCTACGCCGAGGCCTGCCGCGACAAGGATCCCGAGTTCTTCGCCGCGATGAGCTCGGCCGACAACGCCAGGGACATGGAGGCGATCAGGAAGGCCCTCGGCGGTGCCAAGCTCAACTTCTACGGCGCCTCCTACGCCGGGTTCTACGGGCAGGCGTACGCCAGGCTCTTCCCCGGCCAGGTGCGCACGATGGTGCTCGACGGCACGTGGAACCACAGCACCGCCGACTGGGCCGGTGAGCTGGAGGCGATGGCCAGGAGCAACGAGGAGGCCATCGGCCGCTTCTTCGACTGGTGCGCCGCCGGACAGTGCCGCGACGTACCCGCGAAGTGGCGCAAGCTGGTCGCCGGGGCCGATCGCACGCCGATTCCCGCCAGGCAGGCCGGCATCGCGTACGACGGACGCGACCTGCAGGCCTTCGCGGTGAGCTCCGCCAGGAAGGGCGCCGAGGCGTGGCCGAAGCTGGCGCGGGACATCCGCGCGGCCGTCGGCGGCGACGCCTCCGGCTTCGTGCCCGAGCGCGGCGCCCGCTACCCCGACCAGTCGACCGGCGTCACCGAGTGCGTCGACTGGCCCCGTCCCGCCGGCCGCGCCGAGCTGGAGGCGACGATCGCCCGGCTGCGCGAGGTCGCGCCCAACGCGGGCACCGCGAACACGATGGCGACCGCGACCCTCGGCTGCGTCGGCTGGCCGGTACGGGTGACCAACCCGCCCGCCCCGCTGCCCAAGGGGCTGCCGCCCATGCTCGGCGCGGGCGCCTGGGGCGAGTCCGACGCCGTGCGGCGGGTGCTCAGGCAGGTGCCGGGCAGCGTCGTCGTCCGGCACGAGGGGCCCGGCCACACTCTCCAGGCTTCCAACCCCTGCGCCCGCGCCCACATCGACCGCTACCTCACCGACCGCGTGCTGCCCGCCGCCGGGACGAAGTGCTGACGCGCGGGCGGGCCCCCGCGGTCACCGAGCAGGAGACGGGTCCCAGGCAGGGATGATTCCTGATTTGTAGTGGTTCGTACCATTTTTTTGAAGAAGGCAGGTAACAAACGAGGAGCCCCGGCCATTTCCCCGTGTCAGAACAACACATCCGGTACGAAGGGGGCGGGGCGGTGACGGACGACTCGCAGCGGTTCACCAGCATGTACGACGAGTGCCGGCAACGTGTCTGGGCCTACGTGGTCAGCCGCGCGGGACGGCAGGTGGCGGACGAGGTGGTGAGCGAGACGTTCGCGATCGCCTGGCGGAGGCTGGAGGAGGTGCCGGAGCCGGCCCTGCCGTGGCTCCTCGGGGTGGCCCGCAACGTGCTGCGCGACAACATCCGGGCGGAGGTCCGGCGCGACGCGCTCAGCGCCGAGTTGCGGGCCTGGACCGAGGACGACGTCGCCGAGCAGGTCGCCGAACGGCTCAGCGTGCTCAAGGCGCTGACAGGGCTGTCGGAGGACGACCGGGAACTCCTGATCCTGACCGCCTGGCAGGGACTCTCCCCCCGCGACGCGGCGCGGGTCGTCGGCTGCTCTCCGACCGCCTTCCGGGTACGGCTCCACCGCGCGCGTAAACGGCTCAAGCAGGAGATGGACACCGCCGCGTACCCCGGACCCCGGATGAGGAACCTCAGCGAGGAGTGGTCATGAACCCCATCGATCAGCTGCGGGCCGCACGCCCCGAGCACCTGGGGGACGCCCCGGTCGACCCGCGTACCAGGGCCGCCGAGCTCTCCCGCGCCATGGCACAGCCCCGGCGGGCGCCGGCCGGGCGCAGGGTCGTCCGCCCGGGGTGGGGCCTCGGCCTCGGTCTCGCCGGAGCCGCCGCGGCCGTGACCGCGGTCGCCGTCACGATCTCCGCGACCGGCGGCACGGTCCCGGACGCGCCCTCCGCCCAGGCCGATCCGGGCCGGACGGCCTCCAGCCCGGCGTCCCCCGGTCCGGGGTCCTCCGGTCCGGCGTCCTCCAGCCCGGCGCCCTCCGCCTCGCGGGTCGAGCTCTCCAGCCGATCCATCCTGCTCGCCGCCGCTCACGGAGCGGCCCGCCAGCCGGACACGACCGGCGCCTACTGGCACACCGCGTCGGTGACCCGGATGTTGTCCGAGGCGGCGGACGGGGACTACACCGTCGTCGAGCGGACACGGAACGAGGGCTGGACCCCGTCGGCGACCGGCGGGGACCAGTGGAGCCGGACGCGGTCACTCGGGGCGCGGCCCGCGAGCCCGGAAGACGAGGCGGCCTGGCGGCGGGCCGGTTCCCCGACCGAGATCGAGGTCGAGCTCCCCGGCAAGGGCGGGGGCCGGAGAGGCGGTTACGTCCTGTCGACCGAGCCGGGAGAGGCGAAGGACAGCCACACCCCGCTCGTCGACGGGGACAAGGTGTTCTGGCTGGGCCGCAACGTCACCATGAAGGACCTGCGCGGCCTGCCCGACGACCCCGACGACCTCAAGGCCTGGCTGCTGCGCTCGTACACGGGGAGCGGCACCGAGTCGGACGACCCGATGTCGTCGGACGCCTGGCTGTTCGCCGTCTCGGTCGGGCTGATCACCGACATGCCGGTCACCTCGCAGGTGCGCGGCGCCGCCTTCCGGATGCTCGCCGACCTCAAGACCATCAAGGTCTCCCGCGGCGTCACCGACGCGGAGGGCCGCACCGGCAGCGCGGTCGCCATCGAGGGACCGGCCAGGGCGAAGGCGGACGCCAAGGGCGCCGACGGAGTCCTGCTGGACCGTCTGATCTTCGACGAGGCAACCGGCAGGGCACTGGCCAGGGAGAACGTCGTCGTACGGCCGGGTGGTCTGCAGGCCGGATTCGAACCGGGCACCGTGTGGCACTCCCAGACCGTCCTCGAAGCCGGCTGGACCGACGAGAAGCCCGCGTCCTGAGTCCCTGAGCCCGCGTCCTGGATCTCTGAACCCGCCGTACTCCCGGGGGCGTACGGCGGGCCGGGGCGGACGCCGGTCCCCGTGGACGACGCCCGTCACCCGGTCGCGTGCGCCCCTCCCGCTCCGGCCCGCCCGGATGACGATTGACATGTACGGTTCCACGCCCTCATTATGAACAAGCATTCATGAACGAGTGTTCATATCTGGGATGTCGCGGCCGCACCGAGAGCGGAACCGGTGAGAAGCCGTCCGGGGCGTCCCGAGAGACCCACGGGAGGAACGCGGTGCTTTCCATCGTCAACACCGAGCAGGCGGAAGCGTGGAACGGCTACGAAGGGAACCACTGGGCCGATCACCAGGCACGGTACGACGCCGTGAACAGCGGGTTCAACGACCACCTGCTCGCGGCGGCCGCCATCGGCGACCGGGACCGCGTGCTCGACGTCGGATGCGGCAACGGGCAGGTGACGCGGCTGGCCGCCGGGCGGGCACGGCTCGGACAGGCCACCGGGATCGACCTGTCGGCGCCGATGCTGCGGCGGGCGCGTGCCAGTGCGGCCGGCGAGGGGGTCGCCAACGTGACCTTCGAGGAGGGCGACGCCCAGACCCACCCCTTCCCCACCTCGGGTTTCGACGTGGCGATGAGCCGGTTCGGGATCATGTTCTTCGCCGATCCGGTCGCCGCGTTCGCCAACATCGGCCGCGCGCTGCGACCGGGCGGGCGCCTGGCCATCCTGTCCCTGAGAAGAATGGCCGACAACGACCTGGGCGCCGTCTTCGCGGCGATGGCCGAGCACCTGCCGTCGCGCCCCGCCCCGACCGAGCCCGGTGCCCCCGGCCCGGAGTCGCTGGCCGACCCGGACCGTGTCCGCGAGGTGCTCACCGGCGCGGGTTTCGAGAAGGTGACCTCCACACCGGTCGACGCGCCACAGGTGTGGGGCAGGGACGCCGCCGACGCGGCCGGTTTCCTCGGGGCATGGGGCCCCGTCCGCTTCATCCTCGACCAGGTCGGCAAGGACACCGCGGCCCGGGCCCTTGACGCGCTCACGGTGGCGCTGCGGCCCTACGAGGAGCCCGACGCCGTACGGCTGCGCGGCGCCGCCTGGCTGACCACCGCCACCCGCCCATGACCGTCACCTGTCCCTGACCCGCACCCGCCCATGACCGTCACCTGTCCCTGACCCGCACCCGCCCATGACCGTCACCTGTCCCTGACCCGCACCCGCCCATGACCGTCACCTGTCCCTGACCCGCACCCGCCCATGACCGTCACCTGTCCCTGACCCGCACCCGCCCATGACCGTCACCTGTCCCTGACCCGCACCCGCCCATGACCGTCACCTGTCCCTGACCCGCACCTGTCCCTGAACGCCACCCGACCCTGACCGCCACCCGACCCTGACCGCCACCCGACCCCGACCGCCACCCGCTCCCGGTGATCACTTGCTCCCGGCGGTCACTACGATGCGATGTGATGTCCCCGAGAAAAGCAGCGGCCCTGCGTGATGGCGAGGGCGATCGGAGCCTGCGCGAGCACCTGATCGCCGCCGCCGAACGCCTCATGGCCCAACGCGGTACCGCCGGGCTCACCGTACGCGACATCGCCCGCGAGGCCCGGGTCGCCGACGGTGTGCTGTACAACCACTTCGAGGGCAAGGAGGAGCTGCTCGCGCTCGCCCTGCACGCTCACGTCCAGACCGTCGAACGCGGGCTGGGCGAGCGGCCCACCAGGGCCGGAAGCGGCACCGTCGAGGACAACCTGCGCGCCTACATCACCCAGGGGCTGGCGCTGCACGTCGCGATCCTGCCCTCCTTCGCGGGCCTGCTCGGCCGGCCGGAGGTTCTCATCCGGTTCGCGAACCTGCCCAACCCGGTAGCGGGCGGCCGGGGACTACGCGCGGACCTGGCCACGTACCTGCGTGCCGAGCGCGACCTCGGCCGCCTGGCCCCGGGCGCCAACCCCGAGGCCGCCGCCGCCATGATCATCGGAGCCTGCCACGAGCTGGTCCTGCCCCACCTGTTCAGCGGTGGCGCGGCGACCGCCCTGGAGATTCCCCCCGGTTTCGTCGAGGATCTGCTCACCACCGTCCTGAACGGCATCGGCCCGGTCCCGGGTCCCGGAACCGTCGCAGGAGCAGGGACATCGACTTCCCCGGCGTGAAGCCGACGAACAGTTCGAGGGATCGTGCTCTGACGATCCCGACCGTGAAACGGCAAGGAGGGCAGGAGACCGATGGACACCGAGGGATGGGCCGTCAGTGTTCCCCGCGGATACCGCGTCGGTGACTGGCGGGTCGGCAGGCCCATCTCCACGGGGAGCTGGGCGAGCGTCTACCTGGGAGTACGGGACGGAGAGGGTGCGACACGCGCGGCGTTGAAGTTCCTGCCCACGGGCACGGTCACCCGGCGGCAGCTGGGACACCTCAAGGACATGACGCAGCGGGAGATACGCCTGCACAGCAGGCTGCGGCACGCTCGCCTGATCCGGTTGCACGAGACGCTCGTCATCGACGACGCGGGAAATCCCGAACTCGACGGCGCGTGCGTCCTGGTGATGGACCTGGCGGAACGGTCGCTGGCCGACCTGATCCGGGGAGGGGCTCCCGCTCCCGGCGCGCCGAAGCTGATCGCCGAGATCTGCGAGGGCATAGCGCACATGCACGCCGAGGGATGGGTGCACGGAGACCTCAAGCCCAACAACGTGCTCGTGATGGCCGACGGCTCGGTGTGTCTCGCCGACTTCGGCCTGGCCACCGAGATCGACGGGACCCACGGTTACCTTCCCCCGATGGGGTCGGTGGACCACGTGCCTCCGGAGCGCTGGGGCGAGCCCCTGAGCGAACGCGGACACGCCGTGTGGGCCTCGGCCGATGTGTGGGCGCTCGGCGTGACGGCCTGCCAGCTGCTCACCGGTCACCTTCCCTTCAACGCCCCGACCGCCCGCGCGCGCTACGTGGCCGCCGCCGAGTACGCGGCGGGCGAGCGGCCACTGACGCTTCCTGTCTCGCTGCCCGAGGACTGGCGCTCCTGGGTGGCCGACTGCCTGACACCCGATCCGAGGCTCCGGCCCAGCGCGGCCCGCCAGCTCTACCGGGCACGGGTGCTGGCCGGCACCACCAAGGCCCCGCTGCGGCGAACGGGCACACGGCTGGCGGGGGCGATCGCCGCGGCCCTTCTGGTGATGGCCGGCGTCTCGGGGGCCGGGATGGTCGACTCGTCGGTGGCCGATCCGTTCGGGCGCTGGTTGCGCTCCGATTCCGACATTCCCCCGGAGTACCGCGCGCTGATCGTCGAAGCCGGCACGATGTGCGCCGAGCCGGGCCTGAGCCCGGCACTGGTCGCCGGCATCCTGAAGGCGGAGAGCAACTTCGACGCGGAGCTGTTCGACGTGGCCAACAACGAGTACGGCCTCGCGCGCTGGACGCCGTCGGTGCTGCAGTACTACCTGCCCGCCGACCGCCGCGGCGTCATACCCACCCCGCCCTTCTCCCCCGAGGACACCATTCCCGCCGTCGGCCGCTATCTGTGCACGCGGCTGCCCCTGATGGCCGGGGTGCCCGGAGATCCCGGCCTGCTGGGAGCCGCGGCGTTCCGTTCCTCCGACGATGTGGTCCGCCGGGAGAACGGGGTTCCCGAACGCATCCGGCCGTTCGTCGAACGGGTACGGAAGCACCGGGCCGAATACCAGCCGTGATCACCCGCGTGACCGGTCCGCACGTCAAATGTGATCACCTGCGTGACCGGTCCGCACGTCAGATGTGACCACGTACGCGACCGGGCCGGACGCCGGACGTGATCACGTGTTCAGCCATTTCAGGTGCTCCTCCCGCACCAGGTCGAAGCGCAGCGCGACCGAGACCAGCGCGGCGCGCTGCCAGTCGGCCTTGCGCGAACCGGACGACGGCTTGACGCGCAGTTTCGTCCGTGCGAGATAGTCGACGTGGAAGTTGACCGCGGCCCGGGTCAGTCCCGCGCAGCCGGGGACCTCGTGCAGCCGCTCCAGCACCTCCGGCACCGTCGGGATGACCGCGGACGTACAGTCGCGAAGGCGCGGCTCGCAGAGCGCGATCAGCACGAGGAAGTATTTCGCCGTCTCGTCCAGGGGAAAGCCGGAGACGGTCGGCTCACCGACCGTCGCCTCGGGCGCGTCGAGGTCGATGAAGCTGTGCTGTGAGGCGAAGACCAGAAAGGAACAGGCGCCACCCGCCACCGGGAGCGCCACCCGGGCGAACTCGAACGGTACGGGCGCGGCCGCCCGGCGCGGAGCCACCTTGAGGAACTCCCCGCCCCCCTCGGGATTCTCCACGACAAGGGTGGAGTCACGGCTGAGATTGGTGAGCAGCCAGTAATCCTCCATGGCCCGTATGATCCCGGCCCGCCGGGATATCCCCGGATGATCAAGAGGGAAGTCGACCGGGGCGTCCGCCGAGCCGCGGCCAAAAGTGATCTCGCGGCCCGGAGAGAGCTCGATGACGACCTGTTCGGCGTCGGAGACCTCGGTCTGCAAGAGGATCGTCCGCATCCACCCACCCTCGCAGCGTTCCGGAACCTCGGGCGTTGACGAGCCACAGCTTACGTTGATCAACGCCGTTGTCAGAACCGCCCGGACGGGCGTTGGCGGCGATCGCCTTCGTGACCCTCTGGAAGGGCGTCGACGGCGCCTGGGTGGGGCGGGTCTCCCATCGCGGGAATACATGCGCAGGCATGTTGTTGTGGTGTCCAGAAACAACCTGAAAAGGCGGACATTATGCAGTTTGGAATCTTCACGGTCGGTGACATCGCGCCCGACCCGGTCACCGGCCTTACCCAGAGCGAGGCGGAGCGCATCGGCAACATCGTGCGAATCGCGCAGCGGGCCGACGAGGTCGGGCTGGACGTGTTCGCGCTCGGCGAGCACCACAATCCCCCCTTCGTCCCGTCCTCGCCCACCACCCTGCTGGCGCACATCGCGGCGTTGACCAAGCGCATCATCCTCAGCACCTCGGTCACGCTCATGACCACGAACGACCCGGTGAAGATCGCCGAGGACTACGCCATGCTCCAGCACGTGGCGAAGGGGCGGCTTGATCTCATGCTGGGACGTGGCAACACGGTGCCGGTCTATCCGTGGTTCGGAAAGGACATCCGGCAGGGCGTGGCTCTCGCTCTGGAGAACTACAACCTGTTGCACCGGCTCTGGCGGGAGGATGTCGTGGACTGGGAGGGCACCTTCCGCACGCCGTTGCAGGGCTTCACCTCGACCCCGCGGCCCCTGGACGATGTGCCGCCCTTCGTCTGGCACGGCTCGATCCGCACTCCCGAGATCGCCGAGCAGGCCGCCTTCTACGGCAACGGATACTTCGCCAATCACATCCTGGCGCCGAACCTGCACTTCAAACCGCTCGTGGACTTCTACCGCGCGCGTTTCGAGCACTACGGGCATGGCACGAGGGAACAGGCGATCGTCGGCCTCGGAGGGCAGGCGTTCATCGCCCGGCGCTCCCAGGACGCCGTGAACACCTTCCGACCGTACTTCGAGGAGTACCCGGTCTTCCGGGGGAGCTCGCTCGATGACTACATGGCTCGCACGCCGTTGAGCGTCGGCAGTCCGCAGGAGGTCATCGACAAGACCCTCACCTTCCAGGAGGGCTTCGGTGACTACCAGCGCCAGCTCTTCGCGCTCGACGGTATGGGGCTGCCCGTCGAGATGGCGCTCGAGCAGGTCGAGTTGCTCGGAACCGAGGTCGTCCCGGTGCTCCGCAAGGAGATGGCCGGCAGGCGCGCCCCCGGGGTGCCCGACGCCCCCGTCCACAGCACCCTGGTCGCGGAGAAGTACGGCGACGCCCGGCCGCGGCAGCCGCGCCCGAACCCGAACCGCGGCGACAACCTCTCCGGCGCGTCCCCGTACCAGGACAGCGACCCGGCCGTGGCGGCACGCTTCCCGTCGGTCGTGTGACCATGGCGGGCAACGTCCGACTCGCGAACGAGGCGTGGGAGGCCTTCTTCCGGGCGCAGGCCACGATCGCCCGCGAGTTCGCCGAGGCCGATCACTGGGGTGATCTGCTGCCGCGGGAGTACGGCGTGCTCTACGCGCTCTCCACCGCGGGACGCGGGCTGCGGATCACCGAGCTCGGTTCCGACGTGCTGATCTCCCAGCCCGGCATGTCCAGGCTCGTCGCACGGCTCGAAGCTCGCGGGCTCGTCGAGCGGGAGGACGACCCGGACGACGCCCGTGCCTGTCGCATCCGCCTCACGCCGGCCGGCGTGGAGGTCCAGCGACGCGCCGGCACCGCCCACGCGCGACATGTGGCCCGGGCGATGACCCGGGCCCTGGACCCCGGCCAGCTGGAGATGATCCGCGACCTCAGCCTCAGGCTCCTCGAGGCCGCCGAGCACGAGGCGGCGACCGCCGCCACCCCGAAGAGAACGAAAAGGAACCCCGAATGAGCCCCGACACCTTCGACCCGCACGATTCATCCGAACCGGACGAGCCCCTGCGCCTCGTCGTCGTCAGCGCCGGTGTGAGCGAACCCTCCTCCACCCGCCTTCTCGCGGACCGCACGGTGCAGAAGGTGCTCGACCTGCTCCGTGAATCCGGCACGCCCGCGACCGTCGGGGTCATCGAGCTCGGACCGCTCGCGGTCGACATCGCCCAGGCGATCGTCTCCGGATTTCCCGGCGAGCGCCTCAAGGCGGTGTTCGAACGCCTTGCCGCCGCCGACGCCGTCATCGCCAGTACACCCGTGTACAAGGCGGGTATCAGCGGGCTGATGAAGTCCTTCGCCGACATCCTCGACAACGACCTGCTCATCGCCAAACCCGTCATCCTCGCCGCCACCGCGGGCACGGCCCGGCACGCCATGGTCGTCGACGAGCACTTCCGGCCCCTGTTCGCCTTCATGCGGGCTCTCCCCGTGCCCACCTCCCTCTTCGCCGCACCCGAGGACTGGGGGCAGGCCGCGCTCGGCGACCGGATCCAGCGAGCCGCCACCGAACTCGTCCTCCTGCTGCGCAGCGGCGTCGGCCGGTCGATCGCCGACAGCGCATGGACCGGCTACCAGCACCAGTTCGGCGGCAACGCCACCCGCGCCGAACGCAGCGCCGACGACGTCGACTTCACCACCGACCTCATGCGACTCGCCGCCGGCGGAACACTGTGATCGCGGGTGCCGGTCCCCGACCGGAGTGCTTCCAAGGGAACCGGGGTGCTTCCGAGGGAATACGGCACGTTTGCTAAGTGGAGGATCCTCCGTTATCGTCGACCCCACGTAAACGGAGAATCCTCCGTTTTGTTGACCGTCGTAGGAGAACCCATGCGCCACATCGAGCCCGACCACCTGGGCCCCGACCTCTCGGAGGCGATCGCGTGACCGCGCCCGCACCCACACCGCAGATCCCGCTCGGCACCGGATACGGTCCCGCGACGACCGCGGGCGAGGTCGTCGCCGGTGTCGACCTCACCGGCAGGACCGCGATCGTCACGGGCGGCTACTCCGGCCTCGGCGTCGAGACGGTCCGCGCGCTGCGTGCGGCGGGAGCGTCGGTCGTCGTTCCCGTACGGAACCGCGAGAAGGCGGCCGAGACCCTCGCCGGCGTCGACGGCGTCCAGCTCGAACCGATGGACCTCCAGGATCCCGCGTCGGTCGACGCGTTCGCCGACCGCTTCCTCGACGCTGACCGGCCACTGCACATGCTGATCAACAGCGCCGGGATCATGGCCGGCCCGCTCTCCCGCGACGCGCGCGGCTACGAGTCCCAGTTCGCGACCAACCACCTCGGCCACTTCCAGCTGACGCTCCGGCTCTGGCCCGCGCTGCTGCGGGCCGGGGGCGCCAGGGTCGTCGCGGTCTCGTCATGGGGGCACCGCGAGTCCGACATCGTCTGGGACGACGTGCACTTCGAGCGCCGCCCGTACGACCCGATGGGCGCGTACGGGCAGTCGAAGACGGCCAACAACCTCTTCGCCGTCGAGCTCGACCGGCGCGGACGCGACCACGGGGTGCGGGCGTTCTCCCTGCACCCGGGCAGGATCCTCACCCCGCTCGTACGGCACACCAGCACGGACCACCTCCAGCGGATGGGCATGATCGGGGAGGACGGCGAACCGCTCATCGACCCGTTGCGGAACAAGAAGAGCCCCGAGCAGGGCGCCGCGACGAGCGTGTGGTGCGCCACCGGCCCGCAGCTCGACGGACTCGGCGGCGTCTACTGCGAGAACTCCGACATCGCCCCGCTCGTCCCCGAGGGCGACGACCCCGTCGCCATCGCCGAGGAGCGGGTGCGAACCGGTGAGTCCCTCGCCTTCGGCGTCATGCCCTACTCGATCGACCCGCACTCCGCGACCCGGCTGTGGGACCTCAGCGAGAAGCTCACCGGAGCGCGCCTCGACGCGTGACGGCGCGGCACCGTCACTCCTCGTCGAAGGCCCTGAGCAGGAGGTCGCGGTTCGCGGCGAGATAGCGGATGTCGGCCTCGTACAGGTCGATGTGGCCGCCGTCGATGTGGGACTGGAACGCCTTGTTGCCCCGTTTCGCCTGAGCACGCATGAAGTCGATGAGGGCGCGCAGCCGGTCGGCCACGATGTCGAGGAGCGCGGCGTCGGCGGGAACGCCGTAGGTATGGCAGAAGCGGGCCGCCCGGCGCCCCTGCTCCGCAGGGCTTCCGTAGCTGTCGGGATTGTCCGGCGCGTGCAGGGGGGCGAACCGGTAGACCGCGTACGCCACGTCCCACATGCGCGGGCCCGGGTGCGCGGCGTCGAAGTCGATGAGGCCCACGACCGTGCCCTCGCGCACCACGCAGTTGTACGGCGCGGCGTCGCCATGGCAGATGACCTCGGCGGGCGAACGCGCGGGCAGCCACCACCGGTCGCCGGGACCGGTTTCGAACGTGGCGCTCGCGTCGTGGAAGCGGCGCAGCAGCATGGCCGCCGAGTCCAGGAGTTCGGGCGTGCGCAGCTCGGAGGGGAGCGCCTGGTGCACCTGTCCGTGCAGGAAGGTCAGCACCTCGTCGCCGTCGGCGTCGAGGCCCAGCGGCTCGGGGGCGCCGTCGAAGCCCCGCGCGCGCACGTGCCGCAGCAGCCGGTGGATCGCCGGCGACGCCGCGGAGGCCGGGCGGCGGACGGTGTCGCCGTACCGGCGCACCACGTTCATGCCGCCGCGGAGTTCCTCGCCCTCGGTCATGCGGCGGGCTTTCCCGTACGATCCGCTCCGGTACGCCACACCGTCGCCGACACCAGCACGGAGGCCAGGACCAGAGCGCCCGCCGCGGCCAGGAAGGCCCACCGGTAGCCGCTGACGGCCGCCGCAGGGGAGGAGCCGCCGGCCTCCAGCGCCACGCCGGTACGGCCTATCGCGATCGCGGCGAAGACGGCCAGCCCCAGGGCGCTGCCCAGTTGCTGCATGGTCGTCTGCACCCCGGAACCGAGTCCGGCGTCCTGGTCGGTCACCCCGTGCAGCGCCGCGTTCTGCAGCGCGGGAAAGGCGATCCCCAGCCCCGCGGCGATCATCACCATGGCGGGCAGCACGTCAACGGCGTAACCGCCGGCGACCGACATCCTCAGCGCCACGTACAGCATGCCCGCGGCGCTGAGGACGAGACCGGCGCCGCTGGTGAGCGCGGTACCGAGCCGGTCGGTCAACACGGTGGAGAGCATCAGCCCGCCGAGGAAGGCCACGCAGAATGGCAGGTAGGCCAGTCCGGTGGCCAGCGGCCGGTAGCCGAGCACGTTCTGCATGTACAGGGTGAGCAGGAACATCGTCGCCGCCATCCCGCTGGCCAGCGTGACCGTCGCCAGGTTCGCCGACAGGCGGACGCGGCTCGCGAAGAAGCGCGGCGGCACCAGCGGCGAGGCGGCCCGCGCCTGCACGACGAGGAAGGCGGCCAGCGCGACCAGCCCCGCGCCCAGAGGGACGAGGGTGGCCGAGGTGCTCCACCCGCGGTGACCGGCCGACAGCAGGGCGGAGATGAGCGCGATCAGGCCGGTCGTGACGAGTACCGCCCCCGCCCAGTCGACCCCGCGGCCGCCGCCACCGCCCGGCCGCGCCTTCACCAGCCGTGGCGCGAGCAGCAACGCCACCGCGGCGACCGGCAGGTTGATCAGGAAGATCCAGCGCCAGCCCGCCAGTTCGGTCAGCGCCCCGGACAGCAACACCCCCACCGTCGCGCCCAGCCCGCTCAGCCCTCCCCAGATCGCCAGGGCACGGGCCTTCTCGCGACCGTCGCGGAAGGTCAGCACGATGATCGACAGGGCGGCCGGCGCTGCCAGCGCCTCGCCGAGGCCCTGCCCGAACCGGCTGGCCACCAGCATGCCGGTGTTCGCCGCGACCCCGCTGGCCAGTGACGCCAGCGCGAAGATCGCCGTGCCCAGCAGGAACATGCGGCGCCTGCCCCACAGGTCGGCCAGCCGCCCGCCGAGCAGCAGCAGCCCGCCCGCGGTCACGACATAGGCGTTGACCACCCAGGCGAGGTCCGCCGTCGAGGCGCCCAGGTCACGTTGCAGCGAGGGCAGCGCGACGTTCACGATCGAGCTGTCCACGGTGAACATGAACTGCACCATCGCCAGCACCGCCAGCGCGCGCCAGCGGCGCGGATCCGCCGCGCCGCCCTCGGCCGTACCGGTCACGTCGGTGGTGGCGGCCACATCGGCGGTGGCGGTCGTGTCTCGGACGGTCGTGTCTCGGACCGGTTCGCCCGACCGGGTGTCCTCATCCATGAGATCCACTCCATCGCCCACCGGCGTGCGGTGTCCAACAAGACCTTCCCTTCTTGACAAGCGTTGCTTGTCGCTGCAGCGTGTGGGGGTGGATCTCGACCTTCGACAGCTTCAGGCGTTCGTCACGACCGCCGAGGAGCTGCACTTCGGACGGGCCGCGGCCCGGCTGTGCCTCACCCAGCAGGCGCTGTCGCTTCGCATCCGGCGCCTGGAGGAGACCCTGGGCGGATCGCTTTTCGTGCGGGGCCATCACCTCGTCGAGCTGACCGACCTGGGACGGCGGCTGCTGCCCCTGACGCGCCAGACCCTGGCCGCGGCCGAGGAGATCGTGGCCGCCGCCCGGCTCGACTGCCGTCCGCTGCGGCTCGACACCTTCCGCCCGATCGCCGGCTCCTTTCTGATGCGCTGGCTGATCGACCTGGTCGACCTGCCGCTGGAGCTGAGCAGCCGGCACAGCCTGGGGACCGCTCTGTCGGCGCTGCGGCGTGCCGAGATCGACGTGGCCTTCGGCCGGGTGCACGGCCTCGCCCCCTCCTGGTTGGAGGACCTGGCTCATCAGCCCCTGAGGTTCGAGCCGCTGTACGCGCTGATGTCACGCCGCCATCAGCTGGCGGCGCGGTCCCGCCTGCGCCCGGCCGACCTGCGTTCCTGCGGGCTCTGGACACCGGCCCTGGCGGGCGCCACCGAGCTGGACGGCTATCTGCGCGCCTTCAGCGACCACTTCGCCGTCCCCCTGGCCATCGGGCCGGCGCTGGCCACGCTGGAGCAGGTGGTGGCGCAGCTCCACGCCCGTACCGACCGGGTATGGCTGATCGACGCCAACGCCCAGACCGCCGGCATCGCGGACACGGCGCTGATCCCGCTGGTCGATCCCACCCCGCTCTACCCGTGGTCGCTGGTCTGGCGGCGCCGCAATCACCATCCGCTCCTGAACCGGCTCCTGCACACCGCCACCGCCACTGCCCGGCAGGAGGGATGGCTTCACTACGAGCCCACCGCACACTGGCTGCCGCCCGAAGACCTCGCCGCCGCGACCGCCGGCCGTCCGTGAAGACCGCGAACACCGGATCAACCACAGGATCCAGGAAACAGGACCCAGGGCGACCATGTCACCCTCGTCGATCCCGTCCGTGCCCGTATCGAGCGGCCACTCCGGCACGATCGGCGATACTGCCCACCTGCGCCACGCGCTGGACCAGGGCGCCGACTGACCCCGGCCCTACCACGAGGGCAGCACCTGTTGAGACCGGCGCGACCGGCCAACGGCGCCGGACGAGCCTGAAGACGCTGAAATCACGTGACGCCGGACAGGTGGCGACGGTCAAGGCGCGGAGGCGTCGCTCCGCTCAGCGGAGACGAGCACACTTGAGCTACAGGTCCAGCGCCGGGGCGTAGACCGACTGCTGCTCCCGGACGAGCCGGTCAAGGTCCAGACGCACGCCGCTCATCGCTTCCACGGTCGCCAGGGCGGTCTCCCAGTCGCGATATTGATCGGGGTACGGCACGCCCGTTTCGGCGTCGGTCATCTTCCGGTTGTGGAGCATCCGGAGTGCGCCAAGGTAGGCATCCAATCCCCGCGGGTTCTGGCCGGTGCATCCCGCCGGCTGGGGATGCAGGATGTCCAGCGTGGTGACAAGAGCGCCGTCGGCGCCGTAGCACAACTCATTGGCATTGTTGATCAACCACCAAAAACCCCACGCTTGAGCGTTCTCGGTCAGCCTGGCCCACGCTCCCGGGGTGGTGGGCGCGAAACCGACGCTCGCTATGAGGATCACACCACGCTCGCTTTGCTCCAGCGCCACATAGCCGGTGTCCGGCAGATCCACCGGAAGGCGCGGAACGATCGTGCCGGGGTCGGCACCCAGCCGGCACGCGACCTCGGTGACCGTCAGCGGCGTGTCACGACCCCGTACGACCATCCAGAACATCGAATCGGTGTTCATGTACCGCCCCGCGGACAGGTCGTCAAGATCTTCCAAGAAGCGCGTGTAGTGTTCGATCATCTCAGGTGTAACCGGATCCATTGATTTTCCGCCCCTGTCGGGAAGCGCCAGGATAGCGATCACTCACGACAGTGGCCACGCCGCGGCATGTGTCGCATGCCGCATGGGCTCGGCCGGAGACGTGGGGCGGCTTCAGTCCTGACGTGATGTTTCGGGGGGTGGCGAGTTCGACCTCGAATCCGTCGGCGACCAGGACGGCAGGTCGTCCCCCCTCGCGCGGTCACTCGCGGTTGTTCCCGGTGGACCGGTGTGATGGTACGAATCCATCCAGATCTCGTACCATCACACCGGTCCACCGGCCTTGTCCGGGTTCTCAGCCGGGTGAGCCGAGCTCGAACCAGATGACGGTCCCGGTGCCGTCGCGATGGAAGCCCCAGCGGGTCGCGAGGTCGTTGACGAGCATCAGTCCCCGGCCACCCGTGGCGTCCGGCCCGGAGTTCCTTACGCAGGGGATCCGCGCGGAGCCGGGGTCCTGGACGGTGACCAGCACGCCGTGAGGGAGGAAGGCCACCGTGACGACGAACTCTCCTGGCCGCTCGACCGGTCCCGTACCGTCCCGCGTGGTGCCGGTATCAACTGGTTGGACGGAGTGCTCGACGGCGTTGGTCGCGAGTTCGCTGGTGAGGAGCACGGCGTCGTCACACAGCGGGTGGCCGTCCCCGAGGATCTCGGCGACGAAGTTTCGGGCGGGCCTGACCTGGTCGCGGGTGGCCCCGAACCGCTGAGAGATCACGGGAGACCTCGCGGGTACGTGACCCGCATGATCCGCGTGATCCGAGGGCGTCGACCACCCGGGTACGTGGCCCAGGTGCGGCGACCATACCGCTCCCGCGTGGGCCGGCCCCGCCTGGGCCGGTTCTGCGTGGGCCGGTTCCGTGGCGTCGTCGGCTGTCGCTCGGAGCCGGTCAGCGAACACGCCGACGAGCACGGAGAGGAGTCGCCCCGCCATCCCTGTCACCCCCCTTACTCGTGATCGCGATGCTCTTCCCGCCCCCGGCGTCCCTTTCCGTCTCGTCCCCGGCGTCTCTTTTCACGAACCTGACGTCCTCGGTGCCGTCGACACCTTCAGGCCGTGGCTCTGGAACGGCCGTTCGGCGGCCCGTCCCGGGGAGAGAACGCCGTGACCGTTCACGCTGGTCGAGAGCGGGGTGGGGGCGGAAGTCCTCGATGTGCCGCATCCGTGCGACCAGCTCGGCGAAGGTATCGGCCTCGACCAGGCCGACGCGCTCCCGGCACCAGGCGGGGGAGAGCGCCCACCAGCGCTCGGTGGCCTTGCCGTACCAGAGGCACCAGCCGGTGAACCGGAGTGCCAGCGCGCCGGTGTCGTCTTCGCCGGGCTCGCAGGAGGGGGGAGCGGGAAGGGTTTCCGTTGTTTCGGCGGTCGTTGTCGTGCCGGTCGCTTCGACGGATGGCGGGCTACTCATGCCGTCACCCCTTTCCGGTACGCCTCGCGCCTGCCCGGCCAGGGCCGTACACCCGGCGACTCCCGTCCGTACGGCTGCTGTCTGGACGAAGGCTGTCCGTACGGCGACTGTCCGTACGGCGGCGCGGCCATCGAGGCCGGTCGCGCGTGGCGTCCCCTGCCTGAGGGAGAACCCGCGAAGGGACGGCTCGTCGAGCGCGCGGCCACGGTGGTGGACGGATTCGGTGCGGCGGGCACCGGGTGTGCGGCCGGTACGGCCGAGGGCAGCCGACCGCAGAGCCCGAGGCGGCGCCGGGCCGTCATACGGGTACGGACCTGGGCCGGGGTGGGCTGCTCCCACAGATGGCCGGGCCGATGCGGCAGGCTGGCGGCGTCGTGCGCGTACGGGGGATGACCGCACCAGCGGCAGCCCAGGGGCGAGGGCGGCTGCTCGGCATGCCAGCGAATCCTGAGGATCCTGGGGGTTCTACTAGGGTTGGCCATGGGTCGCACCTTCCTGTGCGATCAAGGCTCTGCCGGGTGACGCTACTCGCCCGGCGGAGCCGTTTTTGTGATGCCCTTGAGTTCGCCGGTCGTGACTACCTGCGTGTTTTCAGGTGAGGCGGTCTCGCTCGACGGCCTGGTATGAACTCATGGGGATCACCGCCGGGAGACCGCCTGGCATGTCCTTCCCAGGCGAGACCGGGCAACGTCGCCCGCATTCTCGGGGGTGAGTTTCTTCAGCTGATCGAGGGCACATACCGAGTCGATGCTCATGGCGTCCATCTCTCACGATCCGGCCTGCTCAAGGTGCTGACAGCAGACCGCACGACCTGATTTGCTCGCAACGAACAGCAAAACAGCAGGGAGTACGCGCATGGCTACCGAGAGAAAAGGAAGTCGCGGGCGACCGGCCAAGGTCCTCGACCCCGGATCGTCACTGCTCGCCGCGCTTGGCTCCAGGATGCGCGAACTGCGCAAAGCGCGCTCGCTCACGCTGATGGAGCTCGGCGAGTTGACCGGATACTCCTGGCAACACCTCGGTGCCGTGGAGCGGGCTTCGGTCGCCCCTTCCGAATCCGTGGTCATCGCGTGCGATGCCGCGCTCGGCGCGAACGGGACGCTCAACGGCATGTTTCCCGGTGTCATCCGAGAGCAGGCCCATCTACGCCACCGCAGCGAAGCCGCGCGGAGACCCGTCCCGGAGACGCCGGATCCCGGTATCGACTGGGGGCGGCTCAGCACGTGTGGCAAGCGCGCTTCGGCGATCACCTCCGCCGTGGTGGAGGACATCGAAGTGATCACCATCCACCAGCGCCGCCTCTACCACGAGCTGACGTCGGCCGAGATGCTCGTCCCGGTTGACGGCCATCTCGCCCTCCTGCTCTCGCTCTTGGAGGCGCCCACCTCCAACCGGCTGCGGCGGCGAATCGCCCACGCGGCGGCGGAGGCCGCCGGGTTCGCGGCGTGGATCCGGTTCGACCTGGGTGATCACTTCACAATGGGACACCGATACGCCACCGCTCTGGATGCCCTGGGCGAAGCGGGCGACAGAGGACTTCGGTCCTACGTCAGCGCCTACCGATCCGTCACCGCGGACGCGGCCGGGCGGGCAGACGAGGCCATCCACCACGCCTCAGCGGCTTTGGAAACGGCCGGTCGCTCAGTCACCCGTGTCACGAGATCCTGGCTTCATGCCGTGAGTGCCACCGCCCACGCCCACGCGGGTGACAGCCAGACCGCCCTGGCCGAACTCGACCGGGCGAACGGAGCCCTGGAACGGGCCGGTGACGAGCGGGACGAATGGATGTACGACTTCGACCGCGAGCGGCTCCTCGGCTATGAGGGTGACTGCCTTCTCGAACTCGGTCGGTACGCCCAGGCCGCCCGTTCCTTCGAGGACGCCATCGGTGGCGTTCCCGCCACGTGCGTACGTCGCAGGGCAGAACTCACCGTGGACCTGGCGCGAGCGCGGCTCGGAGAAGGCGAATCCGCCGAGGCCGTACGGCTGGCACAGGAGGCCATCGCCGTATTCGCCAGGCGAGGATCAGTCGCCGGAATGTCCCGGGTCCAGCGCTTCCGCGATCACGTGGCGAGCCGACAGCCTGCGGTCGCTCGCGAACTGGACGACTTCGTCCGATCATGGCAAGAGTGAGCCCTATCCCCGCTGAACTTGTCGCTCGCGCCACCATCTCCTATGACGCTGTCCAAGCGGTTGGTGAGACCGTTTACTGGATCGAGGGGCGGGCGGACGGAGATGTGCTCGTATGTTGGACCGCCACCGACGGTCGCCAGGACGTGCTACCGGAGGGATTTCACGTCGCCTCCCATGTACACGAGTACGGCGGAGGCGCTTATCTGGCCACCGAGCGGGACGTGTGGTTCTGCGACGCCGACGACCAGCGGATCTATCACGTACGCGACCATCGGCACCCCGTACCGGTGACTCCCGTTCCCGCCTCACCGGGAGCCCTCCGCTACGCCGACCTCCGCCTCCTGTCGGGTACGGACAAGTTGGTCTCCGTCCGAGAACGACACGAGGAAACCCTTGTCCACAACGAGTTGGTCGTCCTGCCTGATGACGGATCCGCCGAGCCGACGGTCATCGCGTCCGGTGACGACTTCTACATGTCCCCGGAGCCCAGCCCTGACGGGAGGCGACTGACCTGGGTCTCATGGAACGCCCCGCTCATGCCCTGGGACGGCGCCCGGCTCTGGCTGGCCGACGTCCTACCTGACGGCACCCTCACCGGTACGCGGTTGGTCGCGGGAGGGGACGACGAGTCGGTGTGCCAGCCACAGTGGAGCGACGACGGGACACTGCACTTCGTCTCCGACCGCTCCGGCTGGTGGAACCTGTACGCCTGGCGCGAGGGCCGCACCGAACCGGTGATCACGGGGGAGTTCGAGGTCGCTGCGGCTCCCTGGGAGTTCGGCTACCGCACTTACGAGATCCAGGACTCCCAGATAACGGCGATCATTCAGCAAGGGCCGTCGCACTCCCTGGTGGTGAGGCGTCTCAATGGTGATCTCGAACGGCTGGCGTTTCCGTACACCTCCATCAAGCCCTACCTTGCCATGGCAGGTGGAAAAGTCGCCTTCATCGGCTCCAGTCCCACGCGGTTGCCCACGGTGGTGCTGGGCGCGCCCGACGGTTCTGTCCATGAGCTCACCTCGGCCGACGTCACTCTTGACCCCGCATCGCTCGTCCGGCCAGAGCCCTTCACCTTCGGTACTCGCGATGGAGGTGAAGCGCACGGTCTCTACTATCCGCCCCTGGGAGGGAGCGATCGGCCTCCGCCATTGCTCGTACGAGCTCATCCTGGGCCGACGGCGAACTGGCCGCTGCGGTTGGACCTCCACGCGCAGTACTTCACGAGCCGTGGTTTCGCCGTCGCTGATGTCGACTATCGGGGGAGTACTGGGTACGGCCGCGCGTACCGGCTGGGGCTCCGTCGCCGGTGGGGGGTGGTCGACGCCACCGATTGCACTGATGCGGCTCGTCACTTGGTGTCCGCCGGTCGGGCGGATCTTGGGCGGATGGCGATCTGGGGTGCCAGCGCCGGGGGCTACACCGTTCTGCGGGCTCTGGCGGTCACTGATGTGTTCGCGGCCGGGATCGCTAGGTCAGCGGTGGTCGACCTGGAGAGCTGGGGCAGAACCGTGCCGAAATTCCAGGCCCATCACGCCGAACTGCTTGGCAGCGATCGCCTCAGCGAGGCAGGTGAATCCGAGATCGAGACCCGACGCCCGCTGCTCCTGATTCACGGAGACGAAGATCGCGTAACCTCGATAGACCAGGTGCAGGCCCTCGCCCAACACCTTAACAACGTCCTGATTGTCATCCATGGAGCAGGTCACACCCTGCGGAAGCTCGCTGACGTTCAGGATGTTCTCTTCGCGGAACTGGAGTTCATCTTGGCCTGTTTCCGTTGATCATGACCTAAAGGCTAAGGCTGGGCTTCCTATGTGCTCTCGTTGTGAGCACTGCAGGCTATCCGAAAGATCCTCTATCTGGCCAATGGGTGCTTTTGGGGTATTTGGCACCTCTTGCACCCTGGTCGACGCCAGGACAAGCATTTCCGCAGGTCAATACCTACCGCCGGTATAGCGGAAATATTAGAACTTAATTCTTGAGATCTTGGTTGTCGGTGGAGGCGTCTAAAGTCATCATATGACCGATATGTCAATCAGTCCCGGATTGATCACTACGCGTGCCGATATGAAGGAGATCTTCGGTGGTGGGACGCAAGGCGGCATCGTCCCCTCTGCCACGACACCGAACGTTCTGATCTACTCAGACCCAAGTGCCGGGGAGCAGTCGGGGTACTTCGACGGCTGGTTAGCCCAAGAAGATGAGAAGGGGTCTATCTTCGAGTACACCGGCCATGGCCAAGCTGACCAGACATTTGAAGGGCAGGCAGGGAACGGCAATCGAGCAGTCCTTCACCACATCGACGATTGCCGCGCGCTTCACGTCTTCAAGGCTGTAGGTAAAGTTCCTGGTTCTGGCACCAAGGAGCAGCGGTACATCGGTGAGTTTGCGTTAGATCTCGAAGAGCCTTATGTCATCCGACAAGCGCCAAACAAGAAAGGGGTGCTCCGCCGGGTTATTGTCTTCCGAATGCGTCCGGTTGGGGCGGTTCCCCGAAATGAATTAGACTACATCCCTCCAGCAGAAAAAACAGAGGCTATCGCTGTCCCGGCGGATGTTACGACGAGTGTGATGGTCGAGCCAGAGACTAGCAATAAGACAACAAGTTCTCGATCAGCGATTCCTAAGACAACGACAGAGCGGCGAGAGGCAAAGATTTCGGCTGATTTTCAGGCATTCCTAGAAGCTCATCAGCACCAGGTTAAGCGTTTTCAGATCAAGGTAAAAGGGCTCACGTCTGTGCTGCTCACCGATCTATATGACGCCACGGCACACGTGTTGTACGAGGTAAAAGGCAACAGTTCGCGACAGTCGATACGCATGGCGATCGGTCAATTGCTGGATTATCGTCGTCATGTCATCCCTGCCTGCCCGGCAATTGCTGTCCTGCTGCCCGAAGAACCAAAAGAGGATCTTCGGGATCTTTTAGAGTCCGCGAAAATCGCCCTAGTTTACCGGGATGGCGATAGTTTCACTGGCTATCCAGTTCAGTGAGCTTTTCATCCTCGGGCGACCTCGTAGTTCTGTAGAACAATGATGGCCTTGCGCAGGTGTCCGGCTTGCTGGGCGTCTCATGCTTCTACCTAGTCTGCCACTATATTCTCGCTTCATCTTAATTTTTTCTGAAGCTTTTATGTCTTTAGATTTGGAGAGGGGCTATGAAACTTGCAAGAATAGGTGTGCGAATAAGGAGAAGAGCCACAAGCCGGCCTTATGGCTAGGGCAGTTATGTGGGCTAACAAGGGCCGTGACACCAAACCAGAGCTCGCTCTTCGTCGGGCCGCGCACGCGCTCGGGCTCCGCTATCGCGTCTCATACCGCCCGCTCAAGGTAGTTCGCCGGACCGCAGACCTCGTGTTCACCAGGGCGAAGGTCGCCGTGTTCATGGACGGCTGCTTCTGGCACGGCTGCCCGCAACATCACACCGTGGCAGCGACCAACGCAAGTTTCTGGGCGGAAAAGGTCCGGAGGACGAAGGAGCGCGACGCGGAGACCGATCGTCTTCTGGAGGAGGAAGGCTGGCTGGTTATCCGGGTTTGGGAACACCAAGATCCTGTGCAGGCGGCTGTGCACGTCGCCGGTGTGGTGGCTACCCGTCGGGACACTCTGACTGCTGAAGGCAAGTAAATCGATCTACCTACAAGTCGAACTGGCGAGCTCAGGCAAGGTGCTAGGCGGGGCGAGTGGTCTATGAACTATTGACGGCAAGGGCGTCTCGACGGATTATTCGGGAAATCCAGAGAAACCGTCAGACGGGAGCGAGTCCATGGCCCTGGTTTGGCTTGGTAGGGAGACTGACGGGGGTAACTCTCCGACCCTGTGGGTGGACGAGGCGACCGACGAGTACGTCATCCAGGGGTTCACGGTGACCGACCCCGACGCGCTGACCGTGATCGGAACCATCCCCGACGACGAGCTCGTCTTGCGGGTTCCCCGCAGGCTGATGGATCATCTGCCCAAGGAGGCTCGTGGACCTGATGACATATGAGGAGTTCCAGTCCTGCTTCCATGATGCGAAGCGGGCGTGGCACCTGGAGCTGAAGGACACCTACCGGGTCGCCCAGGAGGACGAGCCGCTGCGGAAGTGGCTGACCGGAGCGTACGACGACCTGGCTTGGCGGCGGCCCTGGCAGCGGTTCATCCGGCAGGTGACGTCGGCCGGCTGCGAGGTTCAGCGGCTCCGAGTCGTCACTGTGCCACACACGGACTACACCCGGTGGCTACTGGCCATCGCCGGTGACAACGTGAAGGCGGGCGAGGACATCCGGTACCTGCCGCGCCACCTCGCGGCGGATGTGGACTTTCCCGCCGAGGATTGCTGGCTGTTCGACGACGACCGACTCGTCCTCAGCGTCTTTCCCGGGGATGGCCGTACCGGCGCCTTCGTCGTCGAGACCGATTCGCAGTTGATCGAGCGTTACCGCGCGGCCCGGGATCTCACCTGGTCACGCGGTGTTCCCCACGCCGACTACGTCTGATTTCCGTCACGCCTCGTGCTCCCTCCCACCGACCAGGCCCGCGAAGCCCTAGGCGCACGTCTGCGGGAACTCCGTCGTGACGCGGAGCTGTCCGGCCGTGATCTGGCGGAGCGGGCCGGTTGGAGAGCCCCAAAGGTCTCCAAACTGGAGCTGGGCAGGCAGAACGCTACCGAGGCGGACATCCGCACCTGGTGTCGTGTTTGTGGCGCCGAGGACCAGATCCTCGAACTGATCGCCACCGTCCGTACGATCGACGCCCAGTATGTCGAGTGGAAACGCCAGATGCGCGGTGGCCAGCGGCGCGTCCAGAACGCCATCAGGAACGAGGACCTGAACACGCGCCTGTTCCGGATCTTCGAACCCTTCCACATCCCCGGCTTCCTGCAGACTCGTGACTACGCCCGGGTCATCATGGCCAGGTCCGCTGCCTTCTACGAGCTCGTCCACGACGACCTGGAGGCGGCGGTCGGCGCCCGGCTTGGTCGGCAGGCGATCCTGCGGATGGGGGATCGGCGTTTCCACGTCATCATGGCGGAGCAGGCCCTCGACACGTGGGTGGGCGGCCCGGAGGTGATGCGCGATCAACTCGCGCACATCCACGCCGAGATGGAGGCGCTTCCGCTGCGTCTGCACGTCGGCGTCATCCCCCGGCATGCCGACATCGAGCTCGGTCCGCACGCCGGGTACTGGATCTTCGACTCGCGGATCGTCATGACGGAGACCGTCACGGCCGGGCTGAACGTGACCCAGCCTCGGGAGATCGCGCTGTATGAGCGGCACTTCGGCGGTTTGGACCGTCTCGCCGTATATGGGGAGCGCGCGCACGAGCTGATTGACCGTGCCCTGCACGATATTGAAGAAATCTGAAGACATTCCGTTGAGCCGTACGGCATGCCGTCCTTAGCGTCGAAGCAGGCTCACTCCGGATCGACTTCGCCCGGATACCCGCATGGAGGCTGCAATGGCTTCTGCCACAACGGTTCGGCTCACCGACGATGAGCTGACACACCCTCGTACCCTCATCCCCGAGAAGCTGTTCGGATTCCTGACCGACCGCATCGCCCGTGAGGAGGACATCCCGACGGAAGACGCCGTGCACGTCATGGAGCAGGCCCTGGCGTTTCTGGTCGCGTGCGCGCTCAACCCGGACGCACGTCTGTCCCCTTCCAAGCAAGTGGACATCGGCTGGCACGCCTTCCTCGCCTACACCCGCGAGTACCAGGACTTCTGCACGATGATCGCTGGCCGGTTCATTCACCACGCACCCGTCGACACCCCTGAGGACGCGATTCACGATCCCGTGGCCGCGATCGGAGCTACCGTCGAGGCCATACGAGCCGCCGGTCTGCCTGTCGTCCCTGAGCTGTGGATCCCCGCCAGCCAATGCAGCCAGTGCTACGCGGGCTGCGCCGACGACCCGAGGGAGAACTGACCGTGAAACCACAGTGGGACGACCTGCCCGGCAACGTGCGTCACGCCGTCGAGCAGCAGATCGGCCCGGTCCTCAAGGCCGAACCGGTGACCAAGGGTCTCATGCCCGGCCTCGCTGCCCGGCTGCACACCGAGGACGGCGGGACCGTCTTCCTCAAGGCCGTCTCCACCGCCAGTCCAGCCGCGTTCCTGTACGAGGGGGAACGACGAGCCGGCACCGTACTGCCGCCCGGCCTGCCCACCCCCCGCCTGCGGTGGAGCGGCGAGGCGGAGGGGTGGATCGTGCTGCTGCACGAGTACGTCGACGGTCGCGACGCCGACCTGTCGCCCGGCTCGCCGGATGTGCCGCTCGTGCTGGACACCCTGGTCGTCCTGAACGAAGCGCTCACCCCGTGCCCAGGCGATGTTCCGGACGTCGTCGCGAACATCGCGACGCTCCAGGCCAAGGCCGCGCGACTGCTCGCTCTTCCTCCCGAGGAGCTGCCGCACCGGGCCATGTACGAGACGGCGCTCGACAAGCTCAGCCCCGAGGCCCTGGACGGCGACACCCTTCTCCACTACGACCTGCACTCCGGCAACTTCCGGATCGATGACGGTCGGCCGTACGTCATCGACTGGGCGTTCGCGGCGCGCGGTGCGGCCTGGATAGATGCCGTCATGCTCGCACCCCGCTTCATCGAGGCGGGCCACACCCCCGAGCAGACCGAGGCACTTCTCGCCCAGGTGCCCGCCTGGCGGTCCGCACCCGCGGACGCCGTCACCGCCCTGGCCGCGCTGTGGACGCTGTTCCGCCTGTACAAGGCGCGGTTCGGCCCGGTGGAAGGACGCGATTTCCGTGCGCGAGCCGCCGAGGCAGGGCGAGCATGGGTGCACCACCGCTCCACCTGACCGGCTGACCACAGCAATCGAAGACGCCACGGCCTGCCGATCGCCGCAGCCCTCGCCGATCTGCTCCCGGAGGCGGTGAAGGTGGCCGTCAATCGCCGCCGAGGTCGGCCAGGCCGATGTCGCCGTCGGCCTGGGCGCGGCGGACGAGCCGGTCGAGGATCTTCAGCAGGGTGTGGCACAGCCGCCGTTCCTCGGGGTCGGTGTGGAACTGCTCCCAAGTACTGGTGAACCAGATCGACAGCCAGGTGGCCAGCCGCAGCTCGGCGGCGGTTCGGCGGATCAAGCGCGACAGCGCCCGCCAGGCGTCCGGTTCCTCGTCCTCGGCGTCGCGCGCGATGGCGACCACGCGGTGGAAGAGGCGGAGATGACCATCGACTCGATACTGCGCAGGATCGGTCACCAGGGGCCCGTGGCCGCCGACCTGGAAGACGGCGTCGCCCGGCTCTGGCACAAGACGGGCACCCAGGACGACCTGTGGCGCGCACGGGTCAGCGACACTCCCTGATGCGGTGTCCACAGACGTTCACCGGGTCCGCTGACACGCCGGTCGGCGTCTGGGACGCCGGCGCCGCCCGTCGCCCTGCTGGTCGCTGCGGACTGCCGCTCAGCGCGAGGATACGGATCCATGAGCCCCTTGATCGACCGGACCATGATGGAGTCCGTGTTCCCCGCCGATGAGCTGGTCACCCTGGATGACCGCGCACTCGCCGCGATCGCGCACGAGCCGACCCGGACCTTCCTGCGGGAGGTCGGCCTGCCGGACCAGGTCGGCTGGTTCGAGACGGACCAGTTCCTTCTTGACGGCGACCTGCGGATCGGCGGCGAGGCGTGGCAGGCGGTCGCGCGGAAGTATCCGAGCTGTCCGTTCGACATGTCGGCCTGGCTGTCCCTGGGAGGGATTGCCCTGGATGACGTCATCGTGGACACGGTCACGGGGGTGGTGTACTCCATCCCGGAGGATGGTTCTCCCCACCTGCTCAACACGAGCATCGAGACGCTGGCGTATTTCCTCCACGCGCTGGAGGAGGAGCGGCCTGAGTACGACGTCGAGGCCTGCACCGACGAAGGCATCGACCCCGAGGGCGCCGAGCGGAGGCTGCTGTGCCGGATGCGCCGAGCGGACGCCGTCGCCCTGGAGCATCCCGGATCGACCTGGTTCCTGGTCCTACGGTATGTGCGCAATTTCCTGCAGGATTAGCGAAGTCGTGCGGACCTCCCGTAGCCCCGGCATCACGGACGTCGACCGGCGTGTCACCGGACCCGGTGAACGTATGTGGACATCGCACTGGATCCAGCACGGCGCGGGCGCTTTCATCTCCCGTCGACATTCCCATCAAGAGGGGCAGGAGCCGGGCGGCCGGGAGCCGAGCCGCCGATCAGCTGACGCGGGCGGCGATGGTCCGCGCGCACACCAGGGACTCGGTATGCGTCGTGTCCACCTCCACGCCGTAAACCACGCCGTCGTGAACCATGTCCGCCTGCAACGCGGCCATGCCCTGGACCCGGTCTCCACGTGCGACCTCGCGGCCCGCGGCGACCGCAGCCTCACATCTCACACCGACCCACAGCACGTCCAGCTCGTCCAGAACCCTCTGCCACCGCCGCTGGGACGAGGCTCCACCGAGAAAGACGTCGTCGATGATGACCCTGGCGCCGGTACTGGCCATGGCCGCGACGCCCCGCATCCAGGCCGACTGCAGCGCCATGAAGTCCGGCCCGACGCTCACCCCGCCGTCGGCGCCGATCTCGAGCCCCTCGTCCGACGCCCGCATCCTCGCGGGCATCGCGTCGACGAGCGAATCGACGCCGAACGCCAGCCACGGATCGGGAAGAACAGCCTGCAGGCACCGGACGATCCCGGACTTCCCCGAGCTGGAACCACCGTTGATAATGATCATCTGAGTCGCCACCCCGCCACGGTAGAGCCTCTCCCACACGGCCCAAAGCGGATTTCGGCCGACCCCGCCCTGCCGTCACAACCCGGTGAACGTTGCCGCCGCGAGGCCGGGGCGTCCGGTGGCGTCAAGATTTCGGTGCGGGCATGTAGAGATCCGGTCCGCGGCTCCGACTCCCTACCGAGCGGGTCCCATTCGGGGGGTCGCCGGAACAGGAGCGAAGCGACATGACAAAGGTGACGGCACAGATGTCGGTCTCACTCGACGGCCACTACGCCGGCCCGCGACACACCGGCGAGGCGAGGGATTGGCTGCAGTCGGCGGAGGCCGCGGGCTTCTTCCGGGTCACCCGATGGGTGATCGACGCCGCGGCCTGGCGTGAACGGCAGGGCTTCGCGGGCGGCGAACGGGACGTCAACTCCGACATCATGGCCGAGACGTTCGAGGCCGCCGGGGCCTACGTCATGGGGCGGAACATGGCGGACGGAGGCGAGGTCCCCTGGGGTGACGAGCCGCCGTTTCGCGCGCCGGTGTTCGTCGTGACCCACCGCCCCCGCGAGACCCTGGTGCGCAAGGGCGGGACGAGCTTCACCTACGTGACCGACGGCATCGCCAGTGCCGTGGAGCAGGCACGCGCCGTCGCGGGGGGCAAGAACGTGGCGGTCGCCGGAGGGGGCACCCTGCTGCGCCAGGTCATCCAGGCCGGTCTGCTGGACGAGCTGGAACTGCACATCGTCCCGACCGTGCTCGGCAGGGGGATGCGCCTGCTCGACGCCGACCTCGGCGCGGGCCTCGGCCTCGACCTCGCGGAGAAGGAGGCGATCGAGCTCACGCCCACCAGGGTGATCCACACCCCCGAGGTCACGCACATCCGCTACACCGTCAACGGGCGGGCCGCCCTCGTCCTCGACGACCGCGGCAGCGGCAGCGGAACGGACGCCTTTGGAACCGGCACCCCGTAGTCCGCGGCTCATCGTCCGAGGGGCTGCTGGTCTACTCACTGGCTGCCGGCAGCCCGACGAACTACCTCAGCCGCAGCGTCCGAACACCTGCACGTAGGTCGCGGCCGGGGTGGTGGACCCGGCAGCCGGATCCGCGCTTTCCCAGGCGACAGCGGTGTACAGCTCGGTGAAAGCCGGGTTGAGGATGGTGTCGCGGTGTGGCTTGCTGTTCATCCACCAGGTGACGGCCGCCCGGGGCGTGACGGAGGAGGCTCCCCACCCCGCGTAGGTGTTCTCGCCGATGGAGAACGAGGCGCAGCGGCGACCGTAGCCCACGGCCTGGGCGCGGCTCAGCGGGGTCGAGCCGGTCTGCGGGTTGATGTGCGGGTCGCACCGGCCGGGGTCGCCCTGTACGGGGCGGCAGTTCTTACCCGGCTCCACCTTTCCCCACCAGCGCAGTCTGACGGCGTCCGCGGCGTGCCTGGTGGCGGCGGCCCCGAGCGTGGGGCCACCTTTCTTGCCCAGCGAGAGGTATCTCTTCAGCGGTTTCAGACCGGTCCGTTCGGCGTTGACGAGACACAGGACCGCTTTCTGGACGGTGGTCGACTGCGCCCTGAAGTCGTAACGTCCCCGGCTGGTGTCGGGGAACGCGGACTGGGGCCGGATGACGAAGTCGATGTTCGCGCAGGTTCCTGCGCCCTTCAACGGTGCGGTCGCGGCGGCTGCCGGCTGTGCCGACGCGGCGATGCCGGTCAGGCTCAGCAGGAGGGTGCCGGTCATGGCGACGGCCGCCCGCCGGGGGCGTGATGGGGGGCTGTCGGGCACGGGTCGCCGCGGCTTGCGGGAGAGCTGTGGGAGGCTGCTCATGGGGGGACTCCTCGGCGTCGGTGTCCTTCAGTGATAAGCCGAGGGTCTTACAAATGTCTTGCGGTGCACTTAAAGACCTTTAGTGCTCCCATTAGGCAGATAAATGCCGATGGCAATGAGGTTGCCCTGGGGCGCGGTCATGCCGGTACGTCCGGGGGTGTGCGCGCCACTGTTTCCCGGCCACCGGTTTCCTCCTGTACGCCGAAGGGGTTGTCGATGGCGTACCTCCAGTACCCGTCCTGTCCGCGTCGGGCGACGTCGGTCGCGGTGCCCTGGATGTGCACGGGCCGGCCGTCGCGGGTCGTGCCGTCGATGACCCAGTCGACGATCAGCAGGGCGAGGTCGCCCGTGGTGTAGACGTGCCGTGGCCGGACGGCGATCGGCAGGCCCAGGGCCAGGAACCGGCCGTTGGCGGCGTCGATCTGCTGGCCGGTCAGCGGTGAGCCCGGCTCCGGGACGAACACGGCTCCGCTTTCGTAGACCTCCGCCACCGCCTCCGCGTCACCGTGGTTGAAGCGCTCGGCGAAGACCGCGGGCACGTCCTCGGGGCGTTCGGCCAGTTGTCGCGTCATCGACCTGTTTCCTTCCGGTCGGGTAGAAACCGCGGTCAGGTAGACATCGCGGTCAGGTAGAAATCAGTCAGACGCGGCAACGCTAGGAGGCGCCTTCGTGGCTCACCAAACGGTTGGTTTCCCGGGCCTGCCCGACGACCCTCGCGCGAGCGTCACCGAACCCACCCCGTCATGCCCGGTGGAGATCACTCTGGCGGCCCTGCACGGGCGCTGGACGACCCTGCTCATCCGTGAGCTGCTGCGGGGCGACCGTACGTTCAGCGAGCTTCGCCGGGCGCTGCCCGCGCTGTCGGACAAGGTGCTGTCCGATCGGCTGGCGCACCTGACCGAGGCCGGTGTGCTCGACCGCCACCGTCGGCCCGACTGGCCACCCCGGGTGCGCTACAGCCTCACCTCCCGCGGGCGTGACCTCGGCCCCGTCCTCCAGGCGATGTGGGACTGGGGTGCGGGGCGGCGACCGCCCCGCGGAAGCGCGTCGACGGGGGCATTGGGGGAGTAGGACCGGCACACCACCGCCGGAGAGGAAGAAGAGGCGATGTGAGCGAGCGGGAGAGCCGGCGAGAGGGAGTGCGACGTTGTCCGGGAAGGTGAACACCGAGAAGGTGCTGTGCTACGTCGTACGCGACGGGCGGTTGCTGGTGTTCCGGCATGTCGACGAGAGCTACGAGGAGGTCGGGATCCAGGTTCCCGCCGGGACCGTCAAGCCCGGTGAGACGCCCGAGGCGGCGGCACTGCGCGAGGCACGGGAGGAGACGGGCCTGCCCGGGTTCGGGATCGTGCGGAAACTCGGCACGACCGAGTACGACATCACCCCCTACCGGTTCGAGGTCCAGCGTCGCCATTTCTTCCACCTGGAGCTGACCGGGGACGTTCCGGAGCGGTGGAACAGCCAGGAGGACCATGACGGGGAGGGAGAACCAACCCGTTTCGAGTGCTTCTGGATCCCGCTGGAGACCGCCCACGTCCTCCAGGCCGGTCAGGGCGCCCTGGTGGGTCGCCTGTTCGACGTCGACCCACCGGCGAGGGAAGCGGCGGAAGCTCAGGGATCGCCGGGTGGCCTGACCGGGGGCGGCTGAGGCTCGCGCGCCGGCATCGATGTCGGCACGGTTGGTCCGGCTTTGTGTCGGTGGTGGTCGTTACAGTCGCCGAGCACTGTTGATCTTTTGCTGAGGATTGTTGAGGAGACCGGATGACCGAGCCCGATGTGACGATGGCCAGGATCGGCCAAGGTGTCGAGCTGGGGCGGCGCGGTGAGCGAGAGGCCGCACGGAAGCTGTTCTCCGAGCTGTGGGAGGAGATCGGTGTGACGGGCGACCCCCTGCACCGCTGCGCTCTCGCCCACTCGATGGCCGACGTCCAGGACGAGGTGAAGGAGGAGCTGCTCTGGGACCTTCGCGCCCTGGAGGCGGCCGACCTGGTCACCGACGAGCGGGCTCGGCAGGCGGGTGTCGCCGGTCCCGTGAGCGGTTTCTACCCTTCCCTGCACCTCAACCTGGGTGACGCCTACCGCAGGCTCGGTGACCTCGACCGGGCGCGCGACCACCTCGAACGCGGGCGCGCCGCCGTTGGCGTGCTCGGTGACGACGGGTACGGGCAGATGATCAGGCAGGGCCTGGACCGGCTCGCCGGGCGCCTGCCGACAGCCTGAGGACGTGATATCCCGCGAATGGGTGGCCTCCTGCCGGGCGTTCCGAGACTGGAGGGCGTGGGCTCAGGTCTTGTGAGGCGAGCTGTCCGTTCACCTCACCGGAGGAGGCCCGGCCGGGTCGTGATGATCGTACGGTCGGGTGTATGAGCGTCGAAGATCGGAAGGCCGGCGGCGAGGGGCGGAGCGCCCGTCGTGCCGGGCGCCGGGCGTGGGGACGGGACACGCCGGACGTAAGGTCCGGCGGGCCTTCGAAGTCACGGCCGCGCGGGTGGGTTCTCGCGTCGGCGGCCGTGCTGGTGGCGGGGCTGACGGCGTTCCCCGCCGTGGTGCCCAACGCCGTGGGCAATCTCGGCAGCCTGCTGGAGACCTTCCTGCCCTGGGCGGGCCTGGCCGTTCCGGTGCTGCTGGGTCTGGCGCTGCTGCGCCGCTCGGCCCTCGCGGCGCTGTCCCTGGTGCTGCCCGCGGTGGTCTGGGTCGTGGTGTTCGGCGGGCGGGCGTTGCCCGCCGACCGGGCGGCGGGGGGCGACCTGACCGTGCTCCAGCACAACGTCGGCGAGGAGAATCCCGACCACGAGGGGACCGCGCTGGCCCTGGTACGGGCCGGGGCCGACCTCGTCGCCCTGGAGGAGCTGACGCCTGCCGTCCGGCCCGTCTACGAGAACGCCCTCGCGTCCGGCCACCCCCACCGCGCGGTCGCGGGCACCGTCGGCCTCTGGTCCAGGTATCCCCTGACGGACCCGAGGCCGGTGGACATCAGGCCCGCGGGCGTCGGTACCGACTGGAACCGCGGGCTGCGGGTCACCGCGCGGACGCCGCACGGGGACGTGGCCGTGTACGTCGCCCACCTTCCCTCGATCCGCATCCGGCCGTCGGACGGTTTCGGGTCAGGCCGCAGGGACGAGAGCGCCGCCAAGCTGGGGGCGGCCGTCGCCTCGGAGAAGCTGGACAGGGTCGTCCTGCTGGGCGACCTCAACGGCACCCTCGACGACCGTGGCCTGGCCCCGCTCACCTCCCGGATGGTCTCGACGCGGAGGGGGTTCGGTTTCAGCTGGCCCGCCGCCTTCCCTCTCGCCCGGATCGACCACGTCATGACCCGTGCGGCGGTCCCCGTCGCCGCCTGGACCCTGCCCGCCACCGGCAGCGACCACCTGCCGCTCATAGCCCGGGTCGACCTCTGACGCCCGGGTCGACCTCTGGCGGCCGTGGGCGGCCGTGCCGATGTCGTTCGCGCCGTTCGCGCTGTTCGCTTCGGGCTCCGGCCCCGCCGGTGACGGGATCCGTGCCCTTCCGGGAGGCCGGGCCGTCAAGCCCCGGCGATCCGGGCTTGGTTATGCTCGGGCGGTGAGCTCCCCGAGAACGCTCGTGCTGTGGGACATCGACCACACGCTGATCGACGCCGGCGGTGTCACCGCCGACACCTACGACCACGCGTTGCACGCCACCACCGGCCGCCGGATGGAGTACTCGGTGCAGGTGGCCGGGCGGACCGAGCGGGCGATCATCACCGAGATCTTCCAGGCGCACGACGTCGAGGTGTCGGACCGGCTCCTCGACTCCTTCTACGTCGCTCTCGCCGAGGCGTTCGTCGTGCGCGAGGCCGTCATGCGGGAGCGCGGCCGGGCCCTGTCCGGAGCGCGCGAGGTGCTCGCGGCGCTGGCGGAACGCCGGGACGTGGTGCAGTCGGTGCTCACCGGCAACACCGAGCCGGTCTCGATCGGCAAGCTCACCGTGTTCGGGCTGGAGGGCTTCGTGGACTTCGAGGTGGGCGCGTACGGCACCGACCACGAGGACCGCGCCGCGCTGGTGGCCCTCGCGCAGCGGCGCGCCGCCGGCAAGTACGGGGAGCCCTTCACCGCGCGCAACACCGTGCTGATCGGCGACACGCCGAACGACGTCCGCGCCGGTCATGAAGGCGGAGCGAGGGTGATCGCGGTGGCCACCGGCTTCAACGACGCGAGCGTCCTGGGCGAGGCCGGTCCCGAGCTGGTGCTGGAGGACCTCGCCGACACCGACGTCGTCGTACGGTCCGTGCTGGGCGTGCCGGACCGGGCGAGCGGCGACCGTTAGACCGGGACGGCCGTAACTAGACCGGGACGGCCGTAACGGCCCGCACCACCGACCACCGGCCTGCTTCCGAGGGGCCTGCCCGGCTCGGTTCCCCGGCCGGGGAACCGGCGGGGGAACCGGCCAGTCCTGTACGGGACGAGCCGGAGCTACGCGGGGTCAAGCCGGGGTCACGCGGGGATGAGCCGGGCGAGCCGCCCGCGCAGCACCGCCAGGGCGCTCTCCGCGTCGCGCTGCCCGGCCAGCACGGCGATGCCCAGTCCGGCGGCGGTGGCCAGCAGCACGATCGCCTCCGTACGGGGGTCGAGGTCCGCCGCCATATTGCCCTCGTCCCGTGCCTGGGCGAGCCGGTCGGCCACGAACGACTCCATCGCGTCCGGTGCGGCCAGGAAGGGGTGCGCGGCCAGCGCCTCGTCGGTGACGGCCAGCACCGCGTAGGACGTGTAGGCGAGGTGGAAGATCCGGCTGCGTTCGTCGGTCGGGATCGACTCGGTGAGGATGGCCTCCAGCACCTCGCGCGGCCGGCGCGTCCCGGCCAGCCTCGCCTTCAGCCGCTCCGCCATCTGCTCCGCGAGCCGCCGCAGCGCGAAGAGCGTGAGCTGCTCCTTGGTGTCGAAGTAGTGCTGCACCAGGTGGAGCGAGACGCCCGCCTCCGCGGCGACGGCGCGCATCGTGACGGCGTGCAGCCCGCGCGTGCCCATCACCCGCAGGAGCGCCTCGGCGATGTCGTTGCGTCGGCTCTCCCGGTTGTCGGCGCGGCTCATGCGACCTCTCCATGGACAGGGCCTCGATTAGTTGGTACAACCGTACCCTATACGGCTGTACCAACTTAATAAGGGGGCAGATCATGGACGGTGGCACCCGCGCTCAGGTCGGGCGCTTCACCAGCGAGGCGGTGGAACGGGAGTTCCGGGTCGCCTACGACACCGCGATGACACTGTGGCCGCCCCACGACACGATCGACGTGGAGACCGGGTTCGGAACCACCAGGGTCTATCGCTGCGGGCCGGTGGCGGGGGAGCCGATCGTGCTGCTCCACGGGCACGGTGCCAACGCCTCCACCTGGTACCACCAGGTGGCCGAGTTCGGACGGCACCGTCCGGTCTACGCGATCGACACGATCGACGACCCCGGCGGCAGCGTGCAGCGCAGGCCCGTGACCGGCTCCGGCGACGCCGCGGCCTGGCTGTCGGAGGTCCTCGCGGGTCTCGACCTGACCCGCGCGCATCTGGTCGGTCTCTCCTACGGTGGCTGGCTCGTGCTCAACCAGGCCGTCCACCGGCCGGAGCGGCTCGCCTCCGTCACGCTGCTCGACCCCGGTGGCCTGGAGAAGGTGCCCGCTCGGTTCCTCCTCGGCCTGTTCGCGGCGGTGTTCGCGATGCGGGCGCCCGCGTCCTGGCGACCCGCACTGGCCCGCCTTCTGGCCGTGCACGCCCTGGTCGAGCGCTCCGAGATCATGGATCCCGTTCTGCTCGGCGCCCACGCCTTCCGCCCGCACCGCAGTCCCGCGCGGCGGTTCACCGACGACGAGCTCCGCCGTGTGACCGTGCCCACGCAGCTCCTCCTCGCGGCGCGCACCACGTTGATGCGGCCCGCCCGGGCCCTCGCCCGTGCCCGGCGGCTCCTGCCGCTGCGCCACGCGGAGATCGTGCCCGGCATCGGCCACGCGATCCCGTTGGAGGCACCCGGCCTGGTCACCGACCGCGTTCTCGGTTTCGTCGACCGTACGACAGACCAGATCTGAGCAGGTCCGAGCAGGGGATGGGGAGGAGAGACGATGGCGGGCAGAGCACTGGTGCTGGGCAGTGGCGGGATCGTCGGCATCGCGTGGGAGATCGGCGTCCTGGCCGGTCTGGCCGAGCACGGTGTCGACCTGGGCGAGGCCGATCTGGTGATCGGCACCTCCGCCGGGGCCGTGGTGGGCGCCCAGCTCGCCGCCGGCGTCGATGTCGAGCACCTGTACGGCGGGCAGCTCGCGCCACCGGACGGTGAGCGTGCTCCCGGGACCTCGGCGTCCGGCCTGGTACGCCTGATCTGGACGCTGAGCCGGTCGAGGACCACCGCCGAGTTCGGCGCCCGCATGGGCAGGATCGCCCTGGCGGCCAGGACCGCGCCGGAGGCCGAACGCCGGGCGGAGATCGCCCGCTGGCTCGGCGAGGTACACGAGTGGCCGCATCGGCCGCTGATGATCACTGCTGTGGACGCCGGGACCGGCGAGCGGGTCACGTTCGAGGCCGGAAGCGGGGCGGACCTGGTGGACTGCGTCGCGGCCAGTACCGCGGGACCGGGCACCCGCCCGCCGGCCACCGTCGGCGGACGGCGGTACATCGACGGCGGCATGTGCTCCCCGGGCAACGTCGACCTGGCCGCCGGCTACGACCGCGTCGTCGTGCTCGCGCCCGTGACACGCGGCGGCGGCGTCATGAAGGGGGTGGCGGAGCAGATCGCCGAGCTGGGTCCGGACGCCGGGGCGGCGCTGATCGAGCCCGAGCCCGAAGCGTGGAAGAAGGTCGTCGGCAGAGGTCTCGGCGGCATGATGGACCCGGCCCGCCGTGCCCCCGCCGCCCGGGCGGGCCGCGCCCAGGCCGCCCGGGCGGCACCCCGGATAGCC
This sequence comes from Streptosporangium sp. H16, assembly GCF_051918855.1. Classification (NCBI taxonomy): domain Bacteria; kingdom Bacillati; phylum Actinomycetota; class Actinomycetes; order Streptosporangiales; family Streptosporangiaceae; genus Streptosporangium; species Streptosporangium sp. H16. Next base: position 49,182 of record NZ_JBPXMD010000018.1, on the reverse strand, counting down.
CGCCTCTGGAACCCCTGACCCCAACGGCCCCCGCGAGATCGTCGCCGGTCCGCGGACATCGTCGAGGACCGCCTGTGGGGCCGAATCGTCAAGGACCGCCTGTGGGGCCGAATCGTCAAGGACCGCCTGTGGGGCCGAAAGGAGGTTCGCCTTCAGCGGGGCGGGAGACTCGACGTGCCGGACGGAACGCGACCCCGGATCGGCCGCACCGGTGCCGTCGTACGGGTCGCGCTCGTACCGGCGGATCAGTGCGGCGAGCCGGTGGACACCGCTCCGGTGTCAATGAGGCGGACCAGTTCCGGAAGGACCGTGCCCAGGGGGGCGTCGACGGTGAGGGCCGCGTAGCCGTCGCCCCGGGTCGGGCCCTGGTTCACGATCGCCACGGGGATGCCGAGCTTCGCGGCGTGCAGCACGAACCGGCGGCCCGACATCACCGTCAGCGACGAGCCGAGGACCAGGAGCAGGCGCGCTCCCTCCACGAGCGCGTAGCACTCGCGCACCCGCTCCGCCGGGACGGTCTCCCCGAAGAAGACGACGTCGGGCTTGAGGATCCCCTCCTCGCACGCCCGGCACCCGACCATCTGGAACGCGTCGATCTCCTCGTCCCGCAGCTCGACGTCACCGTCCGGGTTGATCGCGGTGGGCCGGGCGCCGAAGTGCGGGTTCGCCTGGGTCAGGCGGTGGTCCAGCTCCTCGCGCGGGCTGGTGTGGCCGCAGCCCAGGCAGACCACGTCCCGCAGGCTGCCGTGCAGCTCGATGACCGCCCCGGCGCCGCCCGCCTGGTGCAGGCCGTCGACGTTCTGCGTCACGATGCCGGACAGCAGGCCCCGCCGCTGGAGGGACGCGACGGCGTGGTGGCCGCTGTTCGGCGTGGCCCGGGTCATCGCCCGCCAGCCGATGTAGCTGCGGGCCCAGTAGCGCCGCCTGGCCACCGGATCGCCGACGAACGCCTGGTAGGTCATGGGAGTGTGCCGGGTCAGGGTGCCGCCCGGTCCCCGATAGTCGGGGATCCCCGACTCCGTCGACATCCCGGCGCCGCTCAGCACCAGGACGCCGCCCTCGGCCAGCAGTTCCGCCAGCGTGCTCGTACCCTCGCTCACCCCTCCATGCTGCCCCACCCGCACGGGCCGGGCGGCCCCGGGGCCCGCCCGTGGGCCGGTCCGGGAAGCGGCGGGAAGGGCCCGGGAGGCGGTGGGAAGGGCCGGGGACGCGTCGTGACCGCCGATTTCCGGTACGTGGCACGGTCGCGAGCTCGCGGAGTCTGTCACGTGCCGGTGTGGTCGTCGCCCCGGACGAGCAGCGTGCCGAACGCGACGGTGAAGAAGGAGTCGAAGGCGCTCGCCGAACGGTCGGCGCGGGCCACGACGAGGGTGCCCTCCCAGGCGCCGAGGAGGAAGCGGGCCGTCGCCTCCGGGTCGAGATCGGGGCGCAGGGACCCGTCGCGCCGGGCCTCGGTGAGCGCCGCCGCGATCAGGGCGGTCCACTGCTGGAAACTCTGGTGCACGGCCGTGCGGATGACGTCGCTGCGATCGGCGATCTCGGCGCCGAAGTTACCGATGAGGCATCCCCGGGTGAATCCGTGCCGCACGGTCTCGTCGCGGAGGAACTCGAAGTGCTTGCGCAGGCGGGTGAGGGGTTCGACCTCGCCGTCGGCGAGATCCTCCATGCGGAGCCCCGCGCCGTAGTGTTCCAGGGCGACGACGGCGAGGGATTCCTTGCTGTCGAAGTGGTTGTAGAAGGACCCCTTCGGCGTGCCGGCCGCGTCGGTGATGTCCTTCACGCCGGCCGCGTTGTAGCCCCGGATGTGGAACTGCTCCAGCGCGGCCCCGACGATCTCCGCGCGCATGCTCTTCCTGGCCATGGTCGCCCCCTCGCCTCCAATATGTCCGGTCGTCTTGGGTGCCGTCAAGCCGGGGGGCCGAGAGCGCCCGCCGCGACGTGACGCTGTTGACACTTTTAAGACGACCGGTCATATTGAAAACGCCCGGGGCACCCCCGGGACCGTTTCGCCGGCCGCCACGGTCGCGAAGCGGGCACGAACCCCTGTGAGGAGAACGATGTCCACCTACCGCGCCTTCGAAGTGACCGGATCGCGGAAGTTCGAGCTCGTGACCCGCGAGCTCCGGCAGCCGCCCGTGGGGCAGGTCCGGATCCGGGTCGAGAGCTGCGGGATCTGTCACACCGACTTCCTCGCCGTCGAGGGAGTCCGGGCCGACCCGGAACGGCCCGTCGTCCCCGGCCACGAGATCGTCGGCGTCATCGACGCGGTGGGCGAGGGCGTGACCGGCTGGCGGGTGGGGGACCGGGTGGGCGTCGGGTTCCTGGGCGGTCAGTGCGGCGAGTGCGACCCCTGCCGGAGGGGCGACTTCGTCAACTGCGCGAACCAGCACCAGATGGGGACCACCGTGGACGGCGGCTACGCCGAGGTCGTCTTCGCCAGGGGAAGCGGGCTCGTACGCATTCCGGAGGGCATGAGCTCCATCGAGGCGGCGCCGCTGCTGTGCGCCGGTCTCACCACGTTCAAGGCGCTGCAGCAGGTGGACGGCCCCCCGGGAGCTCTGGTGGCCATTCAGGGGATCGGGGGTCTCGGTCACCTCGGCCTGCAGTACGCCGCCAGGCTCGGCTACCGCGTGGCCGCCGTCGCCCGGGGAACGGGCAAGGCCGCGCTGGCGAGGCAGCTGGGTGCGGACCACTACATCGACAGCTCTCGCGAGGACCCGGGTGCCGCTCTGCGGGAGCTCGGGGGCGCGGCCGCGATCATCGCGACGGCCGCGAGCGGTGCCTCGATGACGGGGCTGGTCTCCGGGCTCGCGGCTCGTGGCCGCATGGTGGTCGTCGGAGCCGCCCTCGACCCCATCTCCGTCAACACCGCGGACCTCATCTTCGGGACCCGCACGCTCAGCGGGAGCCTCACCGGCAGCTCGATCGAGAACGAGGACAACCTCGCCTTCAGCGGGCGGCACGGTATCCGCCCGATGATCGAGACCGTGCCGTGGGCGGAGGCGCCGAAGGCGTACGAACGCATGATGAGCGGTGAGGCCCGGTTCCGCGTCGTCCTCGACGTGGCGGCGTGAGCCGGGAGGGCGGACGACTCGAAAGGCCCCCACCCGGCTGCCCCTTGTCGGTGCATTTCCAGGGACCGTCGGCCGCAACGCTTCGGCGTAGTCGGGTGGCGTCCGATTTGCGCTCAAGCAAGACCGACTCCGACAAGATCAAGATGGTTCGCGCGCACGCTATGCCATGGGCGGGGACGACGGTGTCCCGCCACGGTGTGAAGCCGCCATTGCCCTCCGCCCCAGCTCTTGCCTAACCTATCGAAATTCGATAGTTTCTCATCGCAAATCGATAGAAAGATGGGTTATGGGAAAGCTGACAGTGCGTGCGCTTCGCGCCGTCCTCGTGGTGGTGCTCGCCGGCACCGTGTTCGTACAGGCATTGATGGTGTGGACGTTGGTCAGCGGGAGCGACCCCGAAGACGGGTCGCTCCCGCTGACCCCGCTGCGCGTGATCACGATCCTGGGCATGGTGTCGGCCCAAGTCGCCCTGGTCGGCGTATGGCGGCTGGTGACGATGGTCCGACGCAAAACCGTGTTCTCTTCCGCCGCCTTCCGGTACGTGGACGCCGTGATCGGCGCGATCGTGGCGGCCGCTCTCCTGTGGTTCGCGGTCACGGCCCTCAACGCGCCGGGCCAGCGGGCCGACCCGGGCGTCACCGTCATCATGGGCGGGATTGGCCTGGCCATCTTGGGGGTCGCGCTCATCGTGCTCGTGCTGCGGATGCTGCTCGCCCAGGCCGTCGCGCGCGACGTCGAGGCGGCGCGGATGCAGGCCGAGTTGGACGAAGTGGTCTGATGCCGATCGTCGTCGACATCGACGTGATGCTGGCCAGGCGGAAGATGTCCGTCGGCGACCTCGCGGACCGTGTCGGGATCACCTCCGCCAACCTGGCGGTACTCAAGAACGGCCGCGCCAAGGCGGTGCGCTTCGCGACACTCGCCGCGCTCTGCGGTTTCGCGGCGGGGCCCCGAGTGCGCACCCGGCCGATCAGGTCGTCGGCCAGGCGTACTCGAACTCGGGCAGTTCAAAGCCCTGCGGGAAACGGCACATCCGCTCGTCCGTGCGGCGGGCGCCGTGTCGTTCGTAGAAGGCGATGGCGCGCGTGTTCGCACTGAGCACCTCCAGATAGACCTCTCTGCCGGGGTGCTCGTCCGCCGCCCACGCCAGCCCTCGCCGCAGCAGTCGCGTTCCGATGCCTGAGCCGGTGCTCCCCGGCCGCACGTGGAGGTTGTCAAGGAGGATCCGCCCGCTGGGAGCCGGAAGCAGGTAGACGAAGCCGGCCAGCTCTCCGTCGCCGTCGCGAGCGACGAACAGCCCCGATCCCGGCACGGGCGAGGCCAGCCGTTCCCGCCACAACACCAGCCGATCGTCGGCCAGGGGTCCGTTCAGGAAACTGTCGGGCATGATCCCCGCGTACGCCGAACGCCAACTGTCCACGTGCAGAGCAACGATGGGAAAAATGTCGTCAGCTATGCCGCTTCTCATTTGCATGGCAGAGAGCGTCCCATATAGGACGAAATGAGACGTGTGGTGCCCTGACCGTGGAGGGTGGCCGTCCAGCGGTGACCTGCCGAGCCGAATGGTCGGCGCTGAAGCGATCTCATGCTCTGAACCTCATGCGGGCCCTGGCTCGGGGTGCGTCAACGGAAGTCGTCGGCGTGGTCGGCCGCCCACCGCCGGAACGGGGTGGCCGGTCTCCCGGTGAGCTCCTCCACCGTGGAGGTGACCGGCTCGGGGGAGGTCACCATCTGCGCGTACGCGTCGATCATTTCCTCCGCCGCCGCGGGCGGCCAGCCCTGGTCGAGCAGCTCGCGCAACGCGACCTCCGGAGAGAGCTCCTCCCAGCGGACCGGCCGGCCGACGGCCTCACCGATGACGGTCACCTGCTCGACCTGGGTCAGGGTCTCGGGGCCGCTCAGCACGTACCTCGCCCCGGCGTGGCCGGTGCCGGTGAGCACGCTCACCCCGGCGGCGGCGATGTCACCTTCGTGGGTCAGCGCCCTGGAGGCGGCTCCGTGGATCCAGCGGACGGTCCCGGTCTCCCGGATCTGCGAGGCCCACATCAGGGTGTTGGCGGCGAACCCGTCGGGCCGCAGGAACGTCCACTCCAGCCCGGACCGCTCGATCAGCCGCTCGATGAGGGCGTGGGAGCCGAGGATCGAGTCCGGGTCCTGCTCGGGCGCGCCCGGTACGGGGTCGGGGACGCCGCGTGCGGAGACGTAGACGATCCGGCGGGCGCGTCCGGCGAGCGCCTCGATGGTCGCGGGCGCCGCGTGGTCGGCCGAGAGGGTGGGCCAGACAAGGAACACCGACTCGACCCCGTCCAGGGCGTCGTCCAGCGTGGCGGGGTCGGCCAGGTCGCCGCGTACGACCTCGGCGCCCTCCGGGAGGGTCACAGACGCGGGGTCGCGGGTCAGCGCTCGCACCGCGACGCCCGCGTCGAGGAATTGGGACACGGCCTGCCCGCCGACCTTGCCGGTCGCTCCGGTGACCAGGATCATGCGGATCTCCTTCGATGGTGGGGATGTCCAGACCAGCCTGAGACCTCACCTTCGGTTGAGGTCAAGGGGACGCGGTACGGGCCGGAAGCGCCCGGGAAGAGGGCACCGGTGTCGAGGTCAGGCCGGTCTGGGACGCGCCCTCCTGAGCCGCCGGGGCGGGTCATGGCGAGTCATGGCGATGACCGGCGGCCGCGCCGGACACCCGCGACGCCCGGCACCACCCGCACGGTGTACGCGTGCGGGTGGTGCCGGGCGTGCGGCGGGGCTCAGCGTACGGCGGCCTCCTCGTCGTCCGTGACCACGGCGCCGCTGAACTGCGCCGAGTACAGGCGGTGGTAGGCGCCCCTCGCGGTGAGCAGCTCGTCGTGGGTGCCGTGCTCGACGATGCGCCCCGCGTCCATCACCAGGATGAGGTCGGCGTCGCGGATGGTGGACAGCCGGTGGGCGATGACGAAGCTGGTGCGGTCCGAGCGGAGCGCGGCCATGGCGTGCTGCACCAGGACCTCGGTGCGGGTGTCGACCGAGCTGGTGGCCTCGTCCAGGATGAGCAGGGACGGGTCGGCGAGGAAGGCGCGGGCGATGGTCAGCAGCTGCTTCTCCCCGGCGCTGACGTTGCTCCCCTCCTCGTCGATCACGGTGTCGTAGCCGTCGGGCAGCGTGCGGACGAACCGGTCGACGAACGTGGCGCGCGCGGCGGCCTGGAGCTGCTCCTCGGTGGCCCGCGGGTTGCCGTAGGCGATGTTCTCGCGGATGGTGCCGCCGAACAGCCAGGTGTCCTGGAGCACCATGCCGATGTGCGAGCGCAGGTCGTCGCGGCGCATCGCGGTGATGTCGACGCCGTCGAGGGTGATCCGTCCCGAGTCCAGCTCGTAGAAGCGCATGACGAGGTTGACCAGGGTGGTCTTGCCCGCGCCGGTCGGGCCGACGATCGCGACCGTGTGCCCGGGCTCGGCCACCAGGGACAGGTCCTCGATGAGGGGCTGCTCCGGGTCGTAGCTGAAGGACACGTGCTCGAACTCGACGCGGCCCCGCCTGACGGTGGGAGGCACCGGGACCGCGGGGTCCGGGGCCTGCTCCTCGGCGTCGAGCAGCTCGAAGACGCGCTCGGCCGAGGCCACCCCCGACTGCAGCAGGTTGGCCATCGAGGCGACCTGGGTGAGCGGCTGGGTGAACTGCCGCGAGTACTGGATGAACGCCTGCACGTCGCCCAGGCTCATCGACCCGGTGGCGACCCGCAGGCCGCCGACGACGGCGATGGCGACGTAGTTGAGGTTCCCGATGAACATCATCGTCGGCATGATGATCCCGGAGACGAACTGGGCGCCGAAACTGGCCTTGAACAGCTCCTCGTTCCGCTGCCTGAACACCTCCTCGACCTCGGGGCGGCGTCCGAACACCTTCACCAGCTCGTGACCGGTGAACGCCTCCTCGATGTGGGCGTTCAGGGTGCCTGTGTGGGCCCACTGCGCGACGAAGTGCTTCTGCGAGCGCTTCGCGATCTGCGCGGTGACGACCATCGACAGCGGGATGGTGATCAGGGCGATCAGCGCGAGCAGCGGCGAGATGAAGAACATCATCGCCAGCACGCCGATCACGGTCAGCAGCGAGGTCAGCAGCTGGCTCATCGTCTGCTGCAGGGTCTGGGACACGTTGTCGATGTCGTTGGTGACCCGGCTGAGCAGCTCGCCGCGCGGCTGGCCGTCGAAGAACCGCAGGGGGAGCCGGTTCAGCTTGTCCTCGACGTCCTCGCGCAGCCGGAACACGGTGCGCTGCACCACGTCGTTGAGCACGTAGCCCTGGATCCAGGCGAAGGCCGACGCCGCGACGTAGATGCCCAGGACCCACAGCAGGACCGTGCCCAGCGCGCCGAAGTCGATGCCCCGGCCCGGTACGAAGTCCTCCAGCCCCGCGAGCAGGTTGGCGAAGTTGTCGTTGCCCGACGCGCGGGCGGCGGCGATCGCCTGCTCGGGGGTCGTGCCGGCGGGCAGCTGCTTGCCGATCACCCCGGTGAAGATCAGGTCCGTCGCGTGGCCGAGGATCTTCGGTCCGATGACGTTCAGCACCACGCTGGTCACGGCGAGGGCGATCACGATGACGAGTTTCGGGCGGTCGGGATCCAGGCGCCGCATCAGCCGGCGCGCGGACGGCCCGAAGGTCATCGATTTCTCCGCGGGCATCCCGGCTCCCCCGAAGGGGCCGCGGCCGAAGCCGGGCCCTCCGGCCGGGGGGCCCGGGGGGCGCGGTCGCGTGGTCGTCGTGGGCCGGTCGCTCATGCTGCGGTCTCCGCGGCTAGTTGGGACTCGACGATCTCGAGGTACGTGGGGCAGGAATCCAGCAGCTCGTCGTGGGTGCCCAGGCCGACGATCACGCCGTCGTCCAGGACGATGATCTGGTCGGCGTCGGCGATGGTGGAGACCCGCTGGCCGACGATGACGATGGCGGCGTCGGCGGTGTGCGGGCGCAGGGCGGCCCGCAGCCGCGCGTCGGTGGCCAGGTCGAGGGCCGAGAACGAGTCGTCGAACAGGTAGATCTCGGGCTTGCTGACCAGCGCCCTGGCGATGGCGAGCCGCTGCCGCTGCCCGCCGGACACGTTCGTGCCGCCCTGCGCGATGGGCGCCTCCAGGCCCTCGGGCATCGCCTCGACGAAGTCGCGGGCCTGGGCGACCTCCAGCGCCTCCCACAGCTCCGCGTCGCTCGCGTCCGGGTTGCCGTACCGCAGGTTGCTCGCGACGGTGCCGCTGAACAGGTACGGCCTCTGCGGCACCAGGCCGATGCGCGTCCAGAGCGTCTGGGGGTCGAGGTCGCGGATGTCGACGCCGTCGACCGACACCGTGCCCGAGGTGGCGTCGAACAGCCGGGGTATCAGGGAGATCAGCGTCGTCTTGCCGGAGCCCGTGCTGCCGATGACGGCGGTGGTCTGTCCCGCCTCCGCGCGGAAGGAGATGCCGGACAGCACCGGTGCCGCCGCGCCCGGGTAGCGGAACTCGACGTCGCGCATCTCCAGTTCGGCGCGCCCGCTCACCTGCCGTACCGGGTCGCGGGGCGGCGTCACCGACGACTCGGTGTCGAGCACCTCGACGATGCGCTCGGCGCAGACCGCGGCGCGCGGGATCATCATCGAGATGAAGGTGGCCATCATCATCGACATGAGGATCTGCATCAGGTACATGAGGAACGCGGTGAGGGCGCCGACCTGCATCTCGCCGCTGTCGACCCGCGCGGCGCCGAACCAGAGCACGGCGATGCTGGAGACGTTGAGGATCAGCATCACGGTCGGGAAGATGAGCGCGGTCAGCCGTCCGACGCGCAGCGACGTGTCGGTCAGCGCCTGGTTGGCCTCGGCGAACCTGCGGGTCTCCTCGCGCTCACGGACGAAGGCGCGCACCACGCGGATGCCGGTGAGCTGCTCGCGCAGCACCCGGTTGACCGTGTCGATGCGGTCCTGCATCGCGCGGAACTGGGGGACCATGCGGGTGATGATCAGGCCGATCGACACCAGCAGCGCGGGGACGCAGACCAGCATGAGCCAGGACAGGCCGAGATCCTGGCGCAGGGCCATGATGATGCCGCCGACGCCCATGATCGGAGCGGCGACCAGCATCGTGCAGGTCATCACGACGAGCATCTGGACCTGCTGCACGTCGTTGGTGCCGCGGGTGATCAGCGAGGGGGCCCCGAACTGGGAGACCTCCCTGGCGGAGAACCCGCCGACCTGGTGGAAGACGGCCGAGCGGACGTCCCGCCCGAACCCCATGGCAGCGAGGGAACCGTAGTAGACCGCCGCGATCGCGCAGGCGATCTGCACGAGGGAGACGAGCAGCATCCAGCCGCCGGCGGACAGGATGTAGCCGGTGTCGCCGGTGGCGACGCCTCGGTCGATGATGTCGGCGTTCAGGCTGGGCAGGTACAGGGAGGCGATGGTGCCGACGAGTTGCAGCACCACCACGGCGGTCAGCACCCACGAGTAGGGGCGCAGGTACGTGCGGAGCAGGCGGGTCAGCATGAGGTCTCTTCACGTGGGATGGCCGGGCGAGGGGCGTCGTGCCGGGGATCCGGCCGCCGGCCGGTCTCGCCCGTCACCCCGGTAACCGGGATCATGGGGATCTCCTCCAGGGAGTGTCGGGGATCAGCCTGCGAGGTGAACCTCGGTTGAGGTCAAGGAGGACGTCGAGGCGAGGGATCGGGCCGAGGTGGATCGAGGCGGATCGAGGTGAGGGATCGGGTCGAGGCGGGGAGGGCGGGGGCGCCGGGGCCGTCGGGTCGTCGGGACGGTCGGGGTCAGGGAAGCGGTTCGGGGGCGCCGGGGCGCAGGCGGACCCCGTCGAGCAGCATGGAGACGATCTCCGAGGCGGTCACCGGGTCGTTCTCGACGAGCCGGGGATGGGTGCACGCGATGGTCAGCAGTTGCAGCCGGCGCGCGGCCTCGCGCGGTTCGAGCCGCAGCCGGTCGCGGGCGGGTTCGATCAGGTCGGTGAGCGCCTGCCGGATGAGGGCGCTCTCCTCGGAGAGGTTCTGGTGGTCGCGGCCGGCCTCGAGGGCTTTCAGCCCGATCGCGTCCACCACGCGGAAGATGCGCGCGGTGCGCCGCTGCAGGATCTCGACCGCCGCGACGAGCCGGACGTCCAGGGGAGCCGTACGGTCGACGGCCTCCAGCTCGTCCAGCAGCGGGGAGGAGTCGAAGGCGCTGGCGACGGCCGCGTTCACGAGCTCGTCCTTGGTGGTGAAGACCCGGAAGATCGTCCCCTCGGCCACGCCCGCGGCCTGCGCGATCTGCCGGGTGCTCACGTCGGGGCCCTCGGCGAGCACGAGCGACAGGGTGGAGGCGATGAGGGCCGCGCGCCGCTCGTCGGGGGGGAGGGGAGTCGCCCGCTGTGAGGTCGAGATCACGCCGGACATCCTATCCGATGAGTGAGTGAGCTGCTCACTCATTTAAAACGGCCCCCTTGTGCGGCGCTGAAGCTGTCCCATCGTGCGGCCTTGAAGCGGTCCTGTCCCGAGGTCGCGGGGATGCCGGTTGGGGAGACTGAAGGTGCGTCTGGGTTCCCTGTGGAAGAAGTGATCTTTTTCCGACAAATGTAGGAAAAAGCAGCTAGAAAGCCCATCTTTCACCTGATGCGCCGGGCGTCGTCGGCGATCTAACGTCGTGTGGCAGACACCGTGACGTCATCGCGACAGCCGTCTGCCTGTCGGCCAGGAGATCATCCGATGCCCCGTGCTCTCGCCCACCGTCCCTGGGTGCCCGCCGCCACCGAGGATCGCGTCCAGTCCGTCCTGAAGGCCGTGACGGATCAGACCGCCTCCACGGTCCAGAGCGAGATCGAAAGACTGGTGGCCGACAACCACCGCATCCACGACGTGGAGTCGGTCAACCTGAACCCGGCCACGAACATCATGAACCCGCGGGCCGAGGCCCTGCTCTCGGCCAACCTCGGGTCGCGGCCGTCGCTGGGCTACCCGGGCGAGAAGTACGAGATGGGCCTGGAGGCGATCGAGCAGATCGAGATCGTCGCCGCCGAGCTGGTCGCGGAGGTCTTCGGCGCGCGCTACGCCGAGGTGCGCGTCGGCTCGGGGGCGCTCGCGAACCTCTACACGTTCATGGCCACCTGCGAACCCGGTGACACGATCATCGCCCCTCCGGCGAGCATCGGCGGCCACGTCACCCACCACCAGCCGGGCGCGGCCGGCCTGTACGGGCTGCGGATCGTTCCCGCCCCCGTCACGTCCGACGGCTACACGGTGGACGTCGACGCCCTGCGAGAGCTCGCCGGGCGGGTACGGCCGAAGCTGATCACCATCGGCGGCAGCCTCAACCTGTTCCACCACCCCGTGGCCCGGATCCGCGAGATCGCCGACTCGGTCGGCGCCCGCGTGCTCTTCGACGCCGCTCACCTGTGCGGGATGATCGCCGGGAAGGTCTGGCCGCAGCCGCTCGACGAGGGCGCCCACCTGATCACCATGAGCACGTACAAGAGCCTGGGCGGTCCCGCGGGCGGCCTCATCGTGACCGACGACGCCGAGCTGGCCCAGCGGATCGAAGCGATCGCCTACCCGGGGCTGACCGCGAACTTCGACGCGGGCAAGACCGCGGCGCTCGCCATGACGATGCTCGACTGGAAGGCCGCGGGACCCGCCTACGCGCGGGAGATGGTCGCGACCGCGCGGCGGCTGGCGGACGAGCTGCTCGCCCTCGGGGTGCCGGTCTTCGCCGCCGAGCGCGGATGTACCCGCTCCCACCAGTTCGCCGTCCTGGCCCACCGCTACGGCGGCGGCCAGCGGGCCGCCCGGCGGCTGCGCGAGGCCAACCTCCTCGCCTGCGGCATCGGCCTGCCGTCGGAGGCGGTCGAGGGGGACACGAACGGCCTGCGCGTCGGTACGCCGGAAATCGTCAGGCTCGGGATGACCGAGGCGGACATGCCGGAGCTGGCCGCGTTCGTCGCCCGGGGCCTGGACGAGAACGTCGACCCGGGCACCGTGGCGCCGGAGGTCACCGAGTGGCGGAGCCGCTTCTCCGGAGTGCGCTTCACCGTGGACAACCCCGCCTGAGGAGGGCCGGCCGGTCAGGCTTGTCTCGGAGGGGTTTGTCCTGGACGGGACGTTCCGAGGTGACGGTGCGACCGACGGCCGGCCGCCCCCGGGCATCGCGGAACCGGCCGCCGGACAGGACGAGGGTGTCGAAGACCGGTTTGTGGTGACCGGCCTGGACACCCTCGTGACACATCTCATGTGAGGACCGACGACAGGATCGAAGGAACGCGGCGCCTTGACCGGTCGTTCCCGCTCGGCGTACCCCGGCGACGGCGCGGCGATCCGGCACGACGACAGGGGCCGGCGCGCCGACCACCAGGTCATCGATCGTCCACGACCACCGGCCCGCTTCGGAACCTCTCGGCTAGAAGGGGCTGCCGGGCGAGAAGTACTGATTGCCGCGCACGGAGTAGTGCTGGCGGCCGGGCGAGGAGCCGTCCTGGCGGCCGGCCTCGGGTTGTTGCCGCTGGCGGCCGGGTGAGGAGCGGGGCTGGTAATGGTCGGGTGAGGAGCGGTGCTGCTGGCGGCCGGGCGAGAAACGGTGCTGCTGGCGGCCGGGTGAGGAGCGAGGCTGGTAATGGCCGGGTGAGGAGCGGTGCTGTCGGTGACCGCCGGGGGACGGATCACTCAGAAGTACGGATACCGGAGCGGCTTCCTGGGGTGTCGCGTTCGCCCCGACGGGCTGAACCGGCATCGTCATGGCGACGATGAAGCCGGAGGCCGCCAATGTGCCGATGGTGAGAACGTGCTTGAACATGTCACTCCGTCTCTGATGTTTCAGTCCGGCATGCCGCCTGACCCTGCTGGGCGCCAATCCGGTTTCCAGAAATATGTGGAATCGATGTCACACAAAACGCTAGTTCAGGGGCATCCGGGCGTTCACCCCGTGTAAGACAAAGCCTTGGTCCGGGATCGCCGCCGAAGAGAAAGGCCGAGGTTACGCCGGAGCGAGAATTGCAGGTTCGACTCTGGAGGCAAATTTCGTCTTAAATTCTGACATTTAAGAAAATAGTGGCTGAATGGCCTTGGTCGCATGAGATCACTCTGCGGCAGGGCCGCCTTCCCCTCCTTGGAGGACTTTTTCGGAAGGCCCGTCCGAGAGGGTTCTGTTTCTGAGGGCTCGGCCGGTCGGCCGCCGCTGTCCGGACAGGGGCGTGCGCTCGGAGGGCGACCCCGCCCGAGGGTGGCTCTCATCCGGCTGCGGAGGCCTCTTTCCCCATCCGTGCCCCGGCTCTCGTGTTATCGGTGTGGAAGCCGGGGTAGGGCGGGCCGTGCGCCCGCCGTCGCGCGCACTCTCGCCGGCGGCCGGTTCGTGTCCGGGGCGTGGCCGTACCGGCCCGGCATGAGAGGAGAGCACGATGACCGACGAATCGGATCTGATCCTCGACCTGGTGTGGCAGGAGTTCCACGAGGTCGTGAACATGACGTCGGAGGAGCTGAGGGCTTTCCTGCTGGCCTCGGCCTCCGCGTCGGCGGACGGGGCCGACGCGGTGAGCCCGGAGGCGGCCATGCCGCCGCTCGGGCGCCAGGTGCTCCAGGTTCTCGGTAAGCGGAAGGCCGACCTGACCGCCGACGACGTCGAGACGATGCGGCAGGCCGTCGACCGCGTCGAGGACACGCTGGCCGAGGGAGCGGTCGACGATGACGACGACGACCGGCGGCGGGCGCTGCTGGAGGTCGGACACAACCCGCTGCGGCCTTCACGGCTGGGGAGCTGACCCCGGGACGCGGCCGGGTGCCGACGTCCCCGGTTCGGCCCTGGCTCGATCGCCCCGGGTGAGCGGCCTTCGGCGCGGCGGTTCCGGACGGGCGGCCGGGCGCCGACAATCGCGGCCCGCAGCTCCGCCCGATGTCCGGGAGCCGATGACCGTTGGCCGGAGGCCGGAAGGGCGACGGCCGGAGGTCCGTTCTAGGCGCCGCGCGCGGACCAGCGGGACAGCAGCTCGGCCTCCCTGGCGGGGGTGATCGCGGCGTCCGTCGAGAAGGACGACTCCGCCTCGCGGATCTCGCGGATCGACCGCCCCAGGGGCCGCGGGTCGAGCCCCGCGGCGCGGGCGGCGGCGGGGTCGGCGGTGTTGACCGACATCCACGGGTCGCCCTCGGACCACAGGGGCAGCGACCGGCCGGTCTCGCCCTGGGCGAGCAGGAAGTCCTGCCCGACCCAGGTCAGGGTCGTTCCCGGCGGCCCGACCTCGGCCGCGATCGCCTCCAGCATGTCGCCGAAGGAGAACGGCGGGGGAGGGCTGACCGTGTGGAAGGTGCCCGAACGCGTCCCCTCGACCATGGAGACGATCCAGGCGGCCAGGTCGCGGGCGTCGATCACCTGGATGGGGTCGCCGGGGTCGCCGGGCGCGAGGACCTCGCCGCCCCGCGCGATCCGGTTGACCCAGTAGGTGAAGCGGCCGGTGTGGTCGTGCGGGCCGATGACGTACGTGGGCCGCACGATCAGCGTCGGGAAGCCGAACGCCTCCGCCGCGGCCCGCTCGCACAGCACCTTCAGCGCCCCGTACGTCTCGCTCGTCACCGTCTCGGGGACCGGTCCGTCGAGCTCCGCCAGAGGCGAGTCCTCGGTGAAGCCCCGCGCCTCGGGCGTCCGGTAGACCGCGGTGCTGGAGACGAAGGCGTACTGGCCGGTGGAGAGCGCGCCGGAGAGCGAGGTCACCTGCGAAGGGAAGTACGCGCTGACGTCGATCGTCGCGTCCCACTGCCGGTCGTGCAGCACGGACAGGTCGGCGTCGCGGTCGGCCCTCAGGTGCTCGGCCTCGGGGAACAGCCCGGGGCCGGACCGGCCGCGGTGCAGCAGGGAGACCTCGTGTCCGGCCGCGAGCGCGGCCCCGGCGATGTGCCGGCCGACGAACCGGGTGCCGCCGACGATCAGGATTCGCATACCCGCCATTGTCCCCAACCGGGCGGGGCGCCCACGTCGCGGTACGCGCTCCCGAGAGCCGGGCTCTCCATCCGCCGCCGCCGGGATGAGGGAGGTTCCACCCGGTGACGTTCCCTTCGGTGAGGTCCCGCTCACCGGGCTCCCGTTCGGACGGAGTGCTTCGCGCGCCGGCCGCTCCCGTGAACGTTCAGTGGCCGCCGAACCAGCCGGGGACGTCCAGGCGGAAGACGTCCTGCGGGGTCACGGCGCGCAGGTCGGCCTCCAGGGCGCGCAGACGGTCCTCGCCGAGGGTCCTCGCCCAGCCCGCGCGCAGGTCCTCGAAGATGCGCGCCGACCGGACGAGGCTGTCGACGCCCCGCTCGGTGAGCCGCACGATCTTGCGGCGGGCGTCGCCGGGGTCGGAGCCGCGCTCGACGTAGCCCAGTTGCTCCAGGGCGTCGACCGTCTTGCCGGCCGCCTGCTTGGAGACGCCCAGCCGCCGGCCGAGTTCCACGGCCGTGGTGCCCTCGGGGCCGATCGCCTGCAGGACGAAGCCGTGCATCGGCCGCATGTCAGGGTGCCCCTGGCGGGCGAGCTCCGCGTGGAGCTCGTCGATGAGGACCCGGAAGCCGAGGAAGAGCCGGAGCGGCAGCTCGAAGCCCGGAGGGTCCGCCGTCACGATCGCCTCCCGGCCCGCTGTCTCGACAATGGTGTTGTCGAGCTTAGGGACCGCCGCCGTACCCTGTCATCCGTGGCGCGGCGGTCGCACGCCCGTCACGGATGACCGGGCGGTCGCCGTGTCCGCTCGTTGGCGGCGCGGAGCCCTCACCGTGCGCGGCCGTCGGGGCGGCGCTGGTCCTGGAGCCACTTGTCGGTCTGGCGGGTCGCGTTGGGCGCGGCGGGAGTGCCGGGCGAGCGGCGGGTGGCGCGGGTCTCGGTCACGGTGAAGTCGGCCACCACGTGCCGGTTGTGCAGCAGGAAGCCGACGACGCCCGCGATCGCCTGCACGCTGTCGCCCGCGCGGGCGCGGCCGGTCAGCAGGTAGACCAGCGGCGTGGACGGCTGGTCGAGGGCGAAATGGCGGCCGTGGTGGTGCGCGTCCTGGAGCGTCCTGATCGGGATCGGCCGCGAGGTGGTGAACCACGCAGCGACCTCCCAGAAGGGATTCGACGTGTCGGGGTCGCTCGACTCCTCGTAGCAGGTCGTGCAACCCCGGCGAGCGTCCTGCCCGTGGGGGCACGCCCAGGCGGCGAGGTCATGCGGCATGCTGCGCTCGGACATGAACCGACCGTACCTTCCCGTACCGGGAGACCGGTGCTTCCCCCGCTCCCACGCGCCGGGCGCCGTGTTTTCCCCGGCGTTTCCCGGCACTTCTCCGGCGGCTCCCCGGGGTTTCCCCGGCGCCTCCCCGGTGGTTCCGCCGGTTCGCGGTGAGGACCGCCACCCCTTTCCTGCTGCCGGAAGTGGCCAGTGGACCTTGATGGAGTCGCGGATCTTTTTAGGATACCTTCTTTCCTATTCCGCGCACACCGGGGTGCGCATCCGATGGTTTCCGTGGATTCATCGTGAGCGCGCCGCGCCCCCCGCACCCAGGCGCCGCGCTGTTCCGGCGTACCCGTGGAGACGTCGTCACAGGGGGATGAGGCCGTGTCCGTCGCCGATCTGTCCGATGCCAGGCGGGATCTGCTCAGGCGCAGGCTCCGGGGCGGGGCCGTCGACACCGAACGCCCCGAGATCCCGCGCAGGCCCGAGGGCACGCCTCCCCCGCTCTCCCCGGCCCAGGAGCCCCTGTGGTTCATGGAGCACTTCACCCCGGGCACCTCCACGTACACCCTCCCGGTCGCGGTGCGGCTGCGCGGCCCGCTCGACGTCGACCGGCTGCGCGACCTGCTGGCCACGCTGACGGACCGGCACGAGAGCCTGCGCCACCGCTTCCCCGCGACGGAGGACGGGCGGCCCGCGGTCCACGTCGTTCCCACCGCGCCGGTGCCGCTGCGCCTGGCCGAGGCCGCCACGGACGCGGAGGCCGCCGAGCTGATCGGCGCGGAGAGCGCCGAGCCGCTGGACCTGGCCGAGGGGCCGCTGCTGCGCGCCACCCTGATCAGGATCGCCGACGACGAGCACGTCCTGGCGCTGTTCGTCCACCACATCGCCGCCGACGGGCAGTCGACCCAGCTGCTCTTCGCCGACCTCCTCGCGCTGTACCGGGGAGACGCCCCCGCCGCGCCCGCCGTCCGGTACGGGGACTTCGCGCTCTGGCAGCGCGAGCGGTCGTTCGAGCGGGAGCTGGCGTTCTGGCGCGGGGAACTGGCCGGGCTGCCCCGCGCCGAGCTGCCCTCGGACCGGCCGCGCCCGCCCCGGCTGGCCTTCGACGGCGCCTCCCACGTCCACCGGCTCGACCCCGAGCTGGTCACCGCCCTGACCGGGCTGGGCGCGGAGCGCGGCGCGACCCGCTTCATGACCCTGCTCGCCGCCTTCCAGGTGCTGCTCGCCCGCTACAGCGGCCGGGACGATCTCGCCGTCGGCACGCCGGTCGCCGGGCGGACCAGGGCCGGACTGGACGACGTGGTCGGTATGTTCGTCAACACCCTCGTGCTCCGCGCCCGCCTCGACGGCGACCCCGGCTTCGCCGAGCTCGTCACCCGCACCCGCGACGTGGTCATCGACGCCCTCGACCACCAGGAACTGCCCTTCACGCGACTGGTCGACGCGCTCGACGTGCCCCGCGACCCGAGCAGGCAGCCGCTGGCCGACGCGCTCTTCTCCATGCACGACTTCGCCGTCGCCGCGGGCGCCGCCGGTGACCTGGTGGCCGAGGACTTCGCGATGGCGCCGGGCTCGGCGCGCTACGACATCGAGCTCTACCTGGTCCCCACCGCCGACGGCGGCATGACCGCCACCTTCACCTACCGGACCGCGCTGTTCGACGCCGCGACCGTCGAGCGGATGGCCGGGCACCTGGAGAACCTCCTGCGGGACGCCGTCGCCCGCCCCGGCGTCCCGGTGAGCGAGCTGGAGCTGCTCGGGGAGGCCGAGCACCGTCTCCTCACCGAGGAGTGGAACGCCACGGCGGCCGACTTCCCCGCCGGCGCGACGCTGCACGGCCTCGTCGAGGCCCAGGTGGCGCGGAGCCCCGACGCTCCCGCGGTCACCTTCGGGGGCGAGTCGCTGACCTACCGGGAGCTCGACGAGCGGGCCGCCGGGGTGGCCCGCGTGCTGCGCGGCTCGGGGGCAGGGCCGGGATCGCTGGTCGCGGTCTGCGCGGAGCGGTCGGCGGAGCTGGTCACCGGGCTGCTGGGCGTGCTCAAGACGGGGGCGGCCTACGTGCCGCTCGACCCCGACCACCCCGCCGACCGGCTCGCCTTCATGCTCTCCGACGCGGGCGCCGCCGTGGTGCTGACCCAGCGGCACCTGGCGGACTGGATGGCCAGGCACGGTGCCACCGTCCTCGCCCTGGACGATCCCGCCGTCTGGGCCGCCACCGGGGACGCCGATGACGCCGATGACGCCGATGACGCCGGGGATGCCGGGGATGCCGGGGATGCCGGGGCCGCTCCGGGTGGTGCGGGCGAGCCGGGCGCGGCAGGCGCGATGGGGCCGGGCGCGGGTGGCGCAGTGGAGCCGGGCGCGGCGGCGTACATGATCTACACCTCCGGCTCGACGGGCAGGCCGAAGGGCGTGCCGAACAGCCACCGCGGCATCGTCAACCGCCTCGACTGGATGCAGAGGCGCTACGGCCTGACGCCGGACGACGTCGTCCTGCAGAAGACGCCCGCCGGCTTCGACGTGTCGGTCTGGGAGTTCTTCTGGCCGCTCATGACGGGCGCCAGGATGGTGCTGGCCGAGCCGGGCGGGCACCGCGACCCGGCCTACCTGCGCGAGCTGGTGGCCTCGGAGGGCGTCACCACGACGCACTTCGTCCCCTCGATGCTCGGGATCTTCCTGTCGGAGGACGGCGTACGGGACCTGACCTCGCTGCGGCGCGTCATCTGCAGCGGGGAGGAACTCCCGGTCGACCTGGCCCTGCGCTGCCTCGCGACCCTGCCGGGCGCCGAGCTGCACAACCTCTACGGTCCCACCGAGGCCGCCATCGACGTCTCCTCCTGGCACTGCACCGCGGAGGCGCTCGCGGGCAGGACGAGCGTGCCGATCGGCGCGCCGATCCAGAACATCGCGCTGCACGTGCTGGACCCGCACCGCCGCCCGGTGCCGGTGGGGGTGCCCGGCGAGCTGCACATCGGCGGGGTCGGCGTCGCCCTCGGCTACCACCGGCGGCCCGAGCTCACCGCCGAGCGGTTCTTCCCCCTCGGCCACGACCGCGTCTACCGGACCGGCGACGCGGCCCGGTGGCTGCCCGACGGCACGATCGAGTTCCTCGGCCGCCTCGACGACCAGGTCAAGCTGCACGGCCTGCGGATCGAGCTGGGAGAGATCGAGGCGGCGCTGCGGGAGCGCGCGGGGGTGCGCGACGCCGCGGTGATCGTGAGGGAGGACGTGCCGGGGGACCGGCGGCTCGTCGCCTACCTCGTCGCGGACGAGCCGCCGGAGACCGCCCGGGTGCGGGTCGCCCTAGGCGGCACCCTGCCCGACTACATGGTCCCCTCGATGTTCGTCACCCTGGACGCGCTGCCGCTGACGCCGAACGGCAAGCTGGACCGCAAGGCCCTGCCCGCCCCGGAGAAGCCCGGGGCCGCCGAGTACGTCGAGCCGGAGAACGACGCCGAGCGGGCGATCGCCGCCGTCTGGGAGCAGGTGCTCTCGGTGGAGCGCGTCGGCGCGAACGACGACTTCTTCGACCTGGGCGGCAACTCCCTGCTGGCCATCCAGGTCGTGGCCAAGCTGCGCAGGGCCCTGCCCGAGGGCAGCCCGCAGGTCGGCCTGGTGGACCTGTTCTCCTTCCGCACCGTGCGGGAGCTGGCCGGGTTCGTCGGCGGTTCCGGCGGCGGAGGGATCCGCCCGCTGCTCCAGCGGCTCACCCCCCGCCGTACCGTGACGCGCAGCTACGTCTGCGTCCCCTACGGCTCGGGCAGCGCGATCGTCTACCAGCCGCTCGCCGACGCGCTCCCCGAGGACCAGGCGCTCTACGCCGTCGCCATCCCGGGCAACGACGTCGGGCTGGACGAGGAGCCCGAGGAGTTCGACGAGGTCGCCAGGCGCTGCACCGAGGAGATCCTGCGGACCGTCGAGGGGCCGGTCGTGATCTACGGTCACTGCGGGGTCGGCGCGGGCCTCGCCACCGAGCTGGCCAGGCGCGTGGAGGCGGCCGGACGCGAGGTCGAGGCCGTCTACATCGGGGCGATCTTCCCCTTCGCCCGTCCCCGGGGCCTGATGCGGACCCTGTCGCGCATCGGGGAGTTCGAGAGCCTGCGCCGCAGCCAGGGCGACATCAACTGGCTCAAGGCGCGGGGCGTCGACCTGGAGGAGCTCGATCCGGGGGTGGCCGACCGGATCGTCCGCACGATGCGCCACGACGGCAAGGCGGCCGAGAAGTACTTCACCGACCTGTTCGACACCCCCGACCGCGTCCGGCTGCGCGCCCCGGTCGTCTCGGTGATCGGCGAGCGCGACCCGGCGACCGACTTCTACGAGGAGCGGTTCAGGGAATGGCACTTCATCGCCGACACCGCGGCCCTGGTCGTCCTCGACGAGGGCGGGCACTTCTTCCTGCGCTACCGGGCCGAGGAGCTGGCCGGGATCCTGCAGATCCACGACCGGCTGGACGCGCCGCCGGAACGCGGTCCCGACGACACCTGGTGGGTCCACGGGGTCGCCAGGACCTCGGACCCGAAGGACGGGACGGATGCGAAGGGCGGGAAGGACGCCGTGCGGCCCAGCATGGCGCGCTTCCTCACCTTCTCCGCGGGCCAGCAGATATCCATGATCGGTTCCGCGCTCGTCGGGTGGGCGCTGCCGCTCACGGTGCTGGTCGACTCGGGTTCGGTGACGCAGTTCTCGATCCTGGCCGTGCTCAACCTCGCGGGGCTGCTGATCTCGCCGCTGGCCGGTGCGATCGTGGACCGGGGCGACCGGCGCCGGGTGATCCTGCTGGCCGACTGCGCCTCGGCCGCCATCCAGGGGGTACTCGCCGGGATCATCCTGTTCGGCGACCTCCAGCTCTGGCACATCTACCTACTGATCATCTCGTTGTCGGTCGCGAGCAGCTTCCAGCGGCTGGCCTACAACTCCGCGGTCCCGCAGCTGGTCCCCAAGCACTACCTCGGCCACGCGATCGGGGTCACCCAGATGGCGGGCGGCGTGGCGCAGCTGGTCGTACCGCTGATCGCCGCCGGTCTGCTGGCCTGGATCGGGCTGGGCGGCATCGTCGCGATCGACGTGGCCAGCTACGTCTTCGCGATCGTCGTCGTGCTCCTCGTCCGCTTCCCCGACACGCTGCCGTGGCGGCCGAGGGAGCCGCTGACCACCGAGATCGCCAAGGGGTTCGGCTACACCTGGAACGAGCGGGGCCTGCGCTCGATGCTCGCCTTCTTCGCGGTGCTCAACATCTTCCTGTCGCCGCTCATGCTGCTGGTGTCCCCGCTGGTGCTCTCCTTCGCGACCCTCGCCGACGTCAGCCGCATCTCGGTGGTGAGCGGCCTCGGCGTGCTGCTCGGCGGGCTCACCATGGCGCTGTGGGGCGGGCCGCCCAAGCGGCGCTTCCGCGGTGTCCTGGCCGCCACGCTGGCGATGGCCGCGGGAAGCGTGATCGTCGGCCTCAGCCCGTCGCTGGTGACGATCGGGATCGGCGCGTTCGCGCTGACCTTCTTCCTCACCGTGATGAACTCGATCTACACCACGATCGTCCAGATCAAGGTGCCGTACCGCTACCACGGCCGGGTCTTCGCGCTGAACACCCTGGTCGCCTGGTCGACCCTGCCGATCGGCATGGGGCTGGTGGCCCCGCTGGGCGCCGCCCTGCTCGACCCGCTGCTCGTCCCCGGCGGCACGCTCGCCTCGACGGTCGGCGCGGTGATCGGGGTGGGACCCGGCCGGGGCATCGGGCTGCTCTACCTGCTCTGCGCTCTCGGGATGGTGCTGGTCGTCGCCGGGTCGCTGCGGGTCAGGAGGTTGGTGGGGCTCGACACCGAGATGCCCGACGCCCTCCCCGACGACCAGGTGGGACTGGAGGCGATCGAGGCCCGCCGCGCCAGGGTGAACGCCTGACCGCACGCCGGGCGCGGGCCCGTCCCGAGGAACGCGGTACCGGACCGATCTGGACGGCCGAAGTGCCGCCCGAGCTACCGGAGTACCCGCATATTTCGTTGTTTCTGCAGTTCATCGGATGGAAGCAGCGATCTTGGGGGCGTTTCGCGGGCTCCGGGGCGGGCATCGGACCGGTCTGGGGGTCATCGAACGGGGGGACGCATGGCGCGCGGGTTCGACGCGTCCGCTCACTACGGGCGGCGTATCGCCGACGTCCACGACGACGGCACCACGGTGAAGGATCCCCCCGGGGCCGCGAGCGGACCCCGGACGGCTCCCGGTCTCCCCGCGCCCCCGAGCCTCCCGGCCCCTTCGGAGTCTCCGTTACGGCCGCGCACGCGGGGGCGCTCCGAGTCCTCCGGATCGTCGCGCCTCCCGGCTCCCCCGGAGTCTCCGATCCGGTCGCGCACGCCGGGGCTCCCGAGGTCCTCCGGCTCGTCACGTTCTCCGGCGCCCTCGAAGTTCCCGCCGGCCCCGCCGTCGCTGTCCCCGTCGCCTTCGCCGCGCTCGAAGCGGAACCTCCCGAACCCGCGGGATCCGGGGGTTCCCGGCCAGGCTCCTGCGCTGCCCGCCGTGCGAGGCCCGATCACCTCCCTGCTCTTCGAACGGCTGGTACGCCCGCCGCACCGCTTCGGTCTCCTCTCGCTCCCGCTCCTGTCGTTCCCGGCGCGTTTCGCGGGCCCGGTCCTCGGGGACGAGGACGTGCAGCTGGCCCTCTTCGTCTGCTACGAGCTGCACTACCAGGGCTTCGACGGTGTGGACGACCGGTGGGAGTGGAATCCCTCCCTGCTGGAGGTGCGGGAGATCCTGGAGGCGCGGTTCGAGGAGGGGCTGGCGCGGGCCGTGCAGTACCCGCCAGGCTCGCGGCCCGAGCAGACGCGCCAGGCCCTGGCCGAGCTGGTGGCCGCCGCCGTCGACGGGCCCGACCTGGCGGGGTTCCTCCAGCGGCAGGCGGACCTGGAGCAGTTCCGCGAGTTCGTCACGCACCGGTCGGTCCACCATCTCAGGGAGGCCGACCCGCACACCCTGGCGATTCCCCGGCTGAGCGGCCGTCCCAAGGCCGCGCTGGTGGAGATCCAGGCGGACGCGTACGGCGGCGGGAGGGCCGAGCGGATGCGCTCGGAGCTGTTCCGGGCCACCATGCGCGGGCTGGACCTGGACGACTCCTACGGCGCCCACCTCGACCGGGTCCCGGCGATCACGCTGGCCGTCTCCAACGCCATGTCGCTGTTCGGGCTGCACCGGCGCCACCTCGGAGCGCTGCTGGGCCACCTGGCGGCGGTCGAGATGACCTCCTCGGCGCTCAACCACCGCTACTCCCTGGGCCTGCGCAGGCTGGGCGGTGACGAGGCGGCGCGGCGTTTCTACGACGAGCACGTGCGCGCCGACGCGGCCCACGAGCAGATCGTCGCCGGCGACATGTGCGGCGGGTTCGCGACGCGGTACCCCTCGCGGGCCGGCGACGTCCTGTACGGCGCGGCCTGCGCCCTGGCCCTGGACCGGCTCTTCGCCGAGCACGTCATGAGCCACTGGCGTCGCGGCACCTCCTCGCTGCGGGAGGCGGGCGCGGCGACGAGGTCGTGACCGGCCCCGCCCCCGCCCCGCCTTACCTTGCCTCCTGCCGCCCCGCCTCCCGCCACCCGGCCTCGCCGGGGCCCCGTGACCGGCCACCACCGATGAGAGCGGCAGGGCGGACGCCGTACCTCAGCCGCCGTGCCCCCGCATGGCCTGGCGGATCACGTCGCGCGTCCGGTCCACGATCGCCAGAGGCGGCCCGAACAGCAGGTTCATGACCATCGACTCCGTACCCGGGTGCGGGTGGGTCGGGGCCAGCGCCTCGGCCGCCTTCACCCCGGCCGCCATCGCCCGGCGCTCGGCCACGCTCGTCCGGGCGCGCAACCGGGCGAACTCGTAGCGCTCCTCGGCCTGGGCGTGGGCCAGCACCGCCGCCCGCAGCACCTGGAGATGTTCGGAGAAGTCGGGATGGCCGGTGCCCAGCCTCTCCAGGTCGACGAGCAGCTGCTTCGCCTCCCTCTCCTCCGCGAGGCGGTCGCCGACCACCTCGTCCCCATCCTCGATCTTGAGACGCGCGTAGGGGTGCACGATCTCCTCCTCGGCGGTCTCGTGCACCGCCAGCATCCGCACGAGGCGCTCGAAGGCCTCGGTCCGCCGTGCCCCCGCGGGGGATTCCTCGACCTCGTCGAACAGGTCCCTGATCATCGCGTGCTGGCGCACCAGCAGGTCCACGACGTCGTTCTCGCCCATCAACTCGGGCACGGTCCGGCGGTCACTCATGGGTCCCCCTGTGTCGTCTACCAGGTCGATTACCCCCACCTGGGCACCGAAACCCGGGGGCCGCCGCGGGACGCGGACGGGCGCGGGCCGGAAGCCGCGCCCACCGCGCCCACCGCGCGGGCCGCCGTCAGACGGTGATCCACTCGGTGACGACCGTCGCGTCCCCGAGACGGCAGCGGAGGCTGAACGGCCCGGCGGGAACGTCGTCGTAGATGAACCTGCCCAGGTCGTCGGCCGTCAGGGTGACCGGCCGGCCTCCGAGGACCTCGACCTCCACGCGCCGCGGCGGCATCAGCTGGCCCACCACCCGCCCGCCGGTGGCGGTCACGGTGACCTCCAGGTCGACGGTGAGCCCCGCGCCCTGGAAGGTCAGCACGCGCGGCTGCCGCTCACCCCGCACCTGCGAGGACCCGCTCAGCGAGTCGAAGACCAGCTCGGCCAGCTCCGCGTCGAGCGTGCGCAGCGTGTACGCCTCGACCGCGATCTGCAGGAGATGCGACGGAACGGGATCGAACAGCTCGATGGCGTGACGCAGCTCCGCCTCCAGCTCGTCGTCGCTCATTGGAAACCCCGCCTGCCCAGGAGGACGCGCAGCCGTCGCAGGCAGCGTTGCCTGATCGGCCCGATGCTCCCGACGGCGATGCCGAGCGTCGCCGACACCTCCTGGTAGCTGGACGGCGGTGACGCCGTGAGCAGGCGCAGCAACCGCTGGCAGCTCTCACCGAGCTCCTGGAAGGCCTGCCAGGTCGCCCGCGCCCGCTCCCGCTCCCTCGCAGCGTCCTCCGAGTCGATCACCGCCTGCTCCGGAGTGCGGTCGTCGGCGGCGCGGTCGAACACCGCAGGGTCGCCGCTCGGCGAGACCCGCCGGGCGGTCCTGATCACCTTGATGCACTCGTTGCGCGCCGTGCTGGCCAGCCACGCGCCGACCCTGTCCGGCTCACGGATCCGCGTGAGGTTCTGCGCGAGCCGGAACCAGGTCGTCTGGTAGACCTCCTGCGCGTCCGCGTCCCTCAGCCCGTGAGCGCGCACGACGGACCACACGAGGGGGCTGAGACCTTCGACCAGGGATTTCCACGCCGCGGCGTCGTCGGTGTCCACCGCGGCGCGGAAGAGGATGCCGATCGAGTCTCGGTCCACGGTGAGGTCCCCTTGCTTTCGGGACTGTCATCGTACGCCGGAGGGCCGATCCGCCCGCAGTGGTTTTCAGTGCCCGGCCGGAACACTTCGCACGCTCGCCGATTTCCAGGTGGAGGGGATGAGAGCCGGGACGGGGATGCTCTGCAGGGTGCCGGCGGGGGTCTCGTCCAGGAGCTTTCCGGCGGCCTCCCGGGAACCGGTCCCCTCGTGCCGCATCATGTAGTCGGCGATCATGCCCACCACCAGGGGCGTGGAGAAGGAGGTGCCGCTCCACTCCGCCAGGCCGTCGAACACGACGCGCTCGGGAAGCGCGCTCGGCGACGCCTTCGTGTTCTCGCTGAGCTCGCCCCGGTGCGGGGGGAACTGGCAGGTGCAGTCGTACCGGTGGCCGTACCGGCACTGGGGGAAGGTGGAGTGCTGGTAGTCGTACACCGCGGGGGTGGGGTCCACCGCGGTGAAGGCGCTCACCAGGCGCTCACCGGGCGCGTACGCCGTCACCCACGGCCCGTGGTTGCTGAAGCAGGCGCGGTCCGCGCCGTCCTTCCTCAGCGCCCCCACCGACACGACGGCACCGGCGTAGCCGGGGTGGTCGGCGTAGGCGGCGGGCCAGAACCTCACGGTGTTGCCGTTGTTTCCCGCGGCCGCCACGAGCAGCGTCTCGGGGTGGTCCATCAGCGCGTCCATGAAGCGTTCGAGCCCCAGGAGCGTTTCCGAGCACGTGCTCGGCGTCCCCGCGGACAGGTTGATGATGTCGGGCCACCTCCCCTCGGGAAGCATCCCGCCGAGCAGCTTGTCACCCAGGACCTTCTCGCTGATGGCGCCCGCGTTGACGAGCGTCCCGTGCACCGTGACGTCGGTGCCGGGCGCGACGGCGCTGACCAGCCCGGCGATGAAGGTGCCGTGCCCGACGTACTGCTTGAGGATGCCCTCCTTGTCGAGCTCGACCTCCTTGCCCACGCCCTCGACGCGGTGCATCCACGGGTGCGACCTGTAGTTCTCCACCAGCCCGGTGTCGACCACGAGGACGGACACCGGCACGTCCCCCCGGCCGGAGGACTCGGCCACCGCAGGGTTGGGCGGCTGGGACCGGGGCACCGGCACCGGCTCGTCGCCGGGGCAGCAGTTCACCGCGATGGACACGATGTGGTTCCTGGACACCATGCGACGGCTGTTGTCACGCTCCAGGCCCTCGACGGCCCTCAGCGCGTCCGACACGTCCCGGTCGCTGGAACGTTCGCTCCTGTCCGGTTCCCCGACCCGGATCCTGAGCACGCCGCCGGGGCTGTCGTCCCGTTCCACCCGCACGTTCTCGGCCTGGTCGCCACCGCGATCCCGGACGAACGCGTCCCTGACCACCGAGGCGACCTCGTCGGCGTCGTCGGCGCGGGCGAGGACGTAGCCCTTCTCGTAGAGGAACATGCGCTCCGGACCCTCGAAACCCGCCGCGAGCACGATCTCGTCGCCCATGGCGTCCTGGATCTGGTCGAACTGTTCCTGGAACCTGTCCGGTACCGCATTCGCCGTACTCGCCATATTCGCCGTCCTCGTCTCGGAGATGTCCTGACGTCGCCACGGGTTAAGAGCCGCCGGTCGCCTCGTTGATACACCCCCCGAGCGGATTCCCGGGCGCGAACGGGAGTCCGAAGCCGGACGGGGGCGTCCTCGGAGGGCTCCGCGGCATGGACGCCCTGAACACACCACGTCTAACATCGATCCGTGACCGGGGGAAGCTCGCGGATCCCGCCGCCCGCGGGAGACCCGCTCTCCCTGCTGCCCCTGGTCTTCGCCCGCCCGGCGGACGCGCTGGCCGGAGCGCGGGCCGTGCTGTCGGGGCTGTCGGGCGCCCCCTCGCCGCACGACGCCTCCGTCGCCCACCAGGTGATCGGCATCTGGCACCGCGACTTCGGCGACCTCATGGTGGCGATCGGCCACCTCCGGCAGGCCCGCGCCCTCGCCGCCAGGTCCGGTTCGCCGAACCGCGAGGCCGACGTGCTGGCGACCCTGGGGGCCGCCCTCATCCACGCGGGCCGTACCCGCCAGGGGATGGCGGCGCTGGAGACGGCCGTCGAGAGGGGCAGCGGGATCACCGGGGCCCGCGTGCTGTTCCGCCGCGGCTACGCCTGGTGGGTCCTCGGCGGGCACCGTGAGGCGCTCGACGACCTGCGGCGGGCCATTCCCACCCTGCGCCGCGCCCAGGACACGATCTGGACCGCGCGTGCGCTCACGCTCAGGGCGACCGTCCACCTGGCCATGGGGTCCGTCGAGCGGGCCGAGGCCGACTTCGTCGCCGCCGAGCGGCTGTGGGACACCACCGACCAGGAGCACGACAAGGCCGACGCCGTGGAGAGCCGCGGGCTGGCGGCGTTCAGGTCCGGCGACCTCCCGGCGGCGCTGCGTCTCTTCGACGAGGCCGCGAGCCGCTACGAGGCCCTCGGCACGCCCATGTTCGTGCTGCACATCCGGCGGTGCGGGGTGCTCCTGGCGGCCGGGCTGGCGCGCGAGGCGCTGGAGGAGGCCGACGCCGCCACGGAACAGCTGAACCGCATGGGAGGGCAGACGACCCGCAGCGCCGAGCTCCTCCTGATCGCCGCGCGGGCCGCGATCGCGGCGGGTGAGCCGCACG
Organism: Streptosporangium sp. H16; assembly: GCF_051918855.1. Taxonomy (NCBI): domain Bacteria; kingdom Bacillati; phylum Actinomycetota; class Actinomycetes; order Streptosporangiales; family Streptosporangiaceae; genus Streptosporangium; species Streptosporangium sp. H16. The sequence goes on along the minus strand of NZ_JBPXMD010000018.1, from coordinate 20,978 downwards.
CGGCGATCGCCCGCGCGAGCACGGCCATCCGGCTGTTCTCCAGCCAGCGCCGCGACTGGTGGCAGGCCCACGCCCGGCTGGTGCTGGTCCAGGCCAGGTTCGCGGCGGGAAAGGTCTCCGGCCGCTCGGTGCGCGACGCCGCCGAGGTCGCCGTACGGCTGGCGGAGCTGCGTTCCCCCGAGGCGGTCCAGGCCTCGCTGCTGGCCGGCCGTACCGCCCTCGCCCTCGGTTGGGAGGCCGACGCGGAACGGCACCTGGCCGCCGCGGCCAGGACCAGGGGACGCGGGCCCGCCTTCGCCCGGGTGGACGGCTGGGTGGCGCAGGCGCTCAGGGCGGCCGCGGCGGGACGCACGCGCGGCGTGCTGGACGCCTGCCGCCGGGGGCTCGACCTGCTGGACGAGTACAGGATGACCCTGGGCGCCTCGGAGCTGCGGGCGCGGGCCAGCGCGCAGGGGGCGGAGCTGGCCCTGCTCGCGCAGCGGGCGACCCTCGCCGGGGGGAGCCCGCGCCGGTTCCTCGGCTGGAGCGAGCGCTGGCGGGCCACCGTGCTCGCGGTCCCGCCGACCCGGCCCCCGGACGACCCCGAGCTGCTGCGCGACGTGACGGCCTTCCGCGAGATCAGCAGCCGGGTCGACACGGCGAGGCCGGGGGGCGTGCCGGTCCCCGCGCTGGAGCGCGAGCAGCGGCGGCTGGAGAAGGAGATCCGCGCCCGCACGCTCCGCACCCGCAGCGCGGGCGGCTTCGACGGGCACCGCTTCGACGCGGGCCCCCTGCTCGACGGGCTCGGCGACGGGTGGCTGATCGAGATCGTCGCCGTCGACGGCGAGCTGCACGTCCTGCTCTGCGGCCGGGGCCGGGTGCGCAGGTTCGCCGCGGGACGGCTGGCCGACGCGGCGATCGACGCCGACCACGCCCGCGCGGGCCTCGCGCGGATCGCGTACGGGGGCTCGGAGGGCAGGTTGCCCGTCCTCGAAGCGGGCGGGCGCCGCCTCCAGGAGTCGCTGCTCGGTCCCGCCGTGCGCCACCTCGGGGACGGTCCCGTGGTCGTCGTCCCGCCGGGCAGGCTGCACGGGGTGCCCTGGGCGCTGCTGCCAGCGCTGGGCGAGCGGGTGCTGAGCGTGTCGCCGTCCGCCAGCGCCTGGCTCCGCGCCCGGCGGATCGAGCCGTCGCCGGCGAAGGAGCGGGTCGTGCTGGTCAGGGGGCCGGGGCTGGCGACGGGCGGTGCCGAGATCCCGCTCCTGGCCGCGCGGTACGGGGAGGCGACCGTGCTGGGGTCGGGCACCGCGGTCGCCCCGGCCGTGCTCGCGGCGCTCGACGGCAGCAGGCTCGCCCACATCGCCGCGCACGGCACCTTCCGCTCCGACAGCCCGATGTTCTCCTCCCTGAGGATGGACGACGGCCCGCTCACGGTGCACGACCTCGAACGGCTGCACAGCGCCCCGTACCGGATCGTCCTGTCCAGCTGCGACTCCGGCAGGCTGCAGCCGGTCGGCGCGAACGAGCTGCTCGGCCTCGCCGCGGCGCTGCTGCCGCTGGGCACGGCCGGGATCGTGGCGAGTTCGGTGCCCGTCGACGACCAGGCCGTGGTGCCGCTGATGCTCGCCCTGCACGAGGGGCTGCGACGCGGCCTGAGCATGGCCGAGGCCCTGCGCGACGCCAGGCTGGCGATGCCCGGTGACGCCCTCAACCGGGCGACCGGCTGGTCCTTCTCCGCCATCGGCGGGGCTTGACGCCTCCGGCCGGGGGCGTCCGGTGTCTCCGGCCGGGCGGGGCTTGACGCCTCCGGCTGGGCGACGTCCGGTGTTTCCGGCCGGGTGGAGCCTGACGCCTCTGGCCGGGGGACCTCCGGAACCCGGCCGGCCGGGCTGCCCGGCGTGCCCGCCGCGCTAACCGACGGTGAAGAGCCTTCCCAGGCCGGCGCGGTCGCTGCTGCCGAGCCGCGCGTAGGCGTCGCACAGGTGGTTGGCCACCGTACGGATCGACACGGTGAGCTGCTCGGCGATCTGCCGGTTGGTCAGGCCCGCCGCGGCCAGGCTGACGATCTGCCGCTGGCGTGCGGTCAGCCTGGGCAGCGCGAGGTTGACCAGGGCGGAGCTGCGCGCACCCTGGCAGGTGCCCGCCAGCGCGGAGGCCCGGTTCCTGGAGGACTGCGAGGCTCGCCGGTCCTCGTGGACGAGGGCCGCGTGCGCGAACGCCTCCGCCGCGTGCAGCGTCAGGCCGAGGCCGGCGAGACCACGCCCCACCTTGTCCAGGGCCTCACCGTCGCGCCCGGCCAGCGCTCGGGCGTGCCGCGCCAGCAGGGGGGCGAGGTCTCCCCGCGCGCGGCCGGCCAGCTCCCCGAGCCGGTCGACGACCAGCTCGGGGGTCCCGAGCCGCACCACGTCGTGCAGGGCGAACAGGTCGTCGTCGAGCGGGTCGTCTCCGGCGGCACGCAGCGCGGAGCGCAGGGCCCCGTCGAGGTCTCCCTCGGCGGCGAGCGTCCAGGTCCGCGCCCGCTCGGTGGCGAGCGCCCACGACAGCGCGTCACCCGCGAGTTCCGGTGCCGCCGGGGACATCGGGGATCCCGAGGATCCCGGGGACATCGGGGACCGGTCCTGGGCGGCGGGCCGCACGTGCGCCCGCGCGTCCCCGCCGGGGGCCGGACCGCGCGACAGGGCCTGCCGTGCCGTCGTCAGGTCGCCGAGGTAGGCGGAGGCGTGCGCGAGTTCGGCCAGGCAGGCGCGGTGGTGGGGGGAACGGCGCAGTCCCTCGCGGCTCCAGGCGGCGGCTTCGCGGGTCTCCCCGCGAAGCCGGGCCACCCGGGCGCGCCGCGCGCAGAACTCCGGCATCGCGGGCTCGTCCCAGCCGGTGTCGTCCTCGGCCATCCGCTCGCCGGTGCCGCGCGGTATCCCCGAGAGCCGTCCCGCGTACGCGCGTGCGGTCAGGTCCTCGCACTCGCCCGCCAGCGCCGTGGCCGTGGCCGAGGTCCGCGGGAGCCGTGGCGAGCCGGAAGGACCGCCCGTCCCCGGGCGCCTCGCGGCGGCCCGGAGCACCGGGCCGTGCAGCGGGTGGGCGAGCCGGACCGACAACCGGTCGTCCACGGTGACCAGCCCCTTCGCCCGCAGGCGTTCGAGGACGCCGAAGGCGGTCCCTGCGCCCGCCGCGCCCGGGACCGGGGGCTCACCGGACGCGAGGAGCTCCGGGAGCGTGCCGGACGCGGTGGGTTCCGAGCGTGCGCCGGACGCGGTGGATGTCAGGGGCGCGGACGCGGTGGTGGGTTCCCGCGGCTCGCCGGACATGACCAGCCTCAGCGGCCTGCCGGACGCGATGAGCTCCAGCGCCTCCCGTTCCTCCCCGTCGACGTCGCGGATCGTGTCCTCGACCAGCTCCCTGACGCGTGCCGTCATCGGGGGAGTGCCCCGCCAGGTCCAGGTGCCCGACACGTTGCTCAGGTCCCCTCCGGCGTGGACGGCGACGACCAGCTCGCGCAGGAGGCGGAGGTCACCGCGGCTCGCCCGGTGCAGGCGCCGGACGGTGAGGGCGTCCACGTAGCCGCCCACCGTCCGGGACAGCAGTTCGCCGCACTCGCGCTCCGTCATGGGGGCCAGCGCCACGCGCGGCAGGAGGTTCTCCTTCCAGAGCCTGGAGACGTCCTCCGGCACGGGCACGCCCTCCCGGACCGTGACGAGCAGGCGGGTACGCCCCCTGCGCGCCAGGCGGTGGACGAGCGCGGCCGAGGAGTCGTCGAGGAGGTGGGCGTCGTCCACGACGAGCACGCGCACCCCGTCCAGCGCCTCCACCGGGTCCGGCGGGCAGAGAAGCCCCGCGGGGCGCGGGGAGGATCCCGTGAGGGACCGGGAGGTGGGAAGCCCGGCGCGGCGCGGGGAGCGGGAGAGGAGATGGGCGAAGGCGGCGAGCGGGGTGTCCAGGGTGTCCGGCGTTCCCGTGACCCGCGCGTGCACCGGCTCGGTCACGGCTTCGGTCACGGCCTCGGGCACGGGTACGGCCTCGGCGGCCAGGCGGCTCCTGCCGCTCCCCGCCGCGCCGGTCACGACGACGCCCCGGCGGCCGGCCGCCAGGTTTCGCCGTACGAGATCGAGTTCCTCCGTCCTGGCCGTGAACGGCCAGGAGCACCGTGGGTTTCTCACAGCGATATGAGCCGGGCCGCCCGTCCGTGATACACGTGGAATTGAGTAGGCCCTACTCATGCGCGTCCGGGATTCCGTCCCCAGTCTCGTGGCATGTGGACACGGTTTCCTTGATCTCCCCATCCTGCCCGCGGGCGAGGGCCGGCACGCCGCGGGGACGTCGATGAGGGCGGGCGACGGCGAGCGCGTCCGGCACTGCTCGCTCCCGCCGTACCCCGCCCACGCGCCGCCGGACGGGCTTGAGGGACGGCGGCGCGCGGCCCTGCTCTCGGGGCGGCGGGCGTGGCTGAACGGCACGGTCCTGCACTACTGCTTCCTGGGTGGGCGGCATGACGGCGAGCACGGCGAGGGCGGGCAGCGCGACGCCGTGCGCCGGGGGTTCCAGGAGTGGAAGGACCTCGGCATCGGGCTGGAGTTCGCCGAGGTCGCCGACCGTACCGAGGCGGAGGTGCGCATCGGGTTCCGGCGGGACGCCGGATCGTGGTCGGCCGTGGGACGCGACGCGCTCCGCGTCGGGACCGCCTCCCGCACGGTGAACTTCGGCTGGGACCTCACCGGGGCGTCCGGCCGGGGCACCGTGCTGCACCAGATCGGCCACGTCATCGGCATGGTCCACGAGCACCAGAGCCCGTACTCGGGCATCCTCTGGGACGAGGAGGCCGTCTACGAGGACTTCGCGGGACCACCGAATCTCTGGCCGAGGTCGCGGACGTTCCACAACGTCATCCGCAGGCTCGACGAGAGCGAGGCGAACGGCCCCGTATGGGATCCGCTGTCCGTCATGGGGTACCGGCTCGGTCCGGGGCTCATCCTGGAACCCTCGTGCCACCGGGCGGGGATCGTGCCGCCGGGCACCGTCTCCGAGCCCGACGCCGCGTTCGCCCGCCGCTGGTACCCGCCCCCGGGAGCCGAGCCGCCCACCGAGCTGCGGCCGTTCTGTTCCGCCCCGCTCGGCACCGGGGCGGGGGAGCAGCGCGACTTCGTGATCACACCTCGCGCCACCCGTGACTACACCGTCGGTGTCTTCGGCGAGTGCGACACGGTGCTGGTGCTGTTCGAGGAGGTCGGCGGCGAACCGCGCTATCTGGCGGGCGACGACGACGGCGGGCGCCCTCGTAACGTGTCCCTCCGAGTCCACCTGCTCAGGGGCCGCCGCTACGTCCTGCGCGCGCGTGTCCACTCCTGCTGGGGACCAGGCCAGGCCGCCGTCATGTGCTGGTGAGCGCCGGGTGCCGGGAAGTGTCGTACGGGTGGTGCAGGATCGTCGGCGCCGGTGAGGTGGCGACACGACGGCGACACGACGGCGATCATGGCGATCAGGTTTCAGGTGACCTTCGACTGCGCCGACCCCGACCGGCTGGCGCGGTTCTGGGCCGAGGCGCTGCACTACCGGCTGGAGGAGGCCCCCGAGGGGTTCGAGAGCTGGAGCGACTACTGGCGCGACGCCGGGCTGCCGGAGGAGGAGCTCTTCGACGGCTACGACTCCATCGTCGATCCCGACGGTGTCGGGCCCCGGCTGTGGTTCCAGAAGGTGCCCGAGGGCAAGGTGGTCAAGAACCGCCTCCACCTCGACCTGCGCGCCAACGAGGACCGCAAGGCGCCCGTCGCGGTCCGCAGGGGGAGGGTCGACGCCGAGGTCGCCCGGCTGACGGCGCTGGGCGCCACCGTGGCGAACGTGCTGACGGTGGAGGGAAACGACGACTACTACGGGGTGACGATGCTCGACCCCGAGGAGAACGAGTTCTGCGTCAGCTAGATCTCCGATAGATGTCCGGCGTTTCCGCAGTTCATCTTTGGAGCGGGAAAAGGCGGGCCGAATTCGCGTGCCGTCGTTCGAATGAAGAGTTTTCCTCGCATATCACGGGGCAGGTGGCCGACGGTCGGAAAAAACGGGTTCCATCCATAGACGACGGGGATGGGGGACGATCCTGATGAGCGACAACACAATTTTAACGGTGATCAACTGGGTCATTGTGGTCTTCGGATGCCTGATGATCGCACAGAGCGTCTACACGCTGGCGACAGGCCGGTTCCCTCCCCTGTACTCCAAGGGCGACCGGGCGTTGCCGGTGCGGCCGTACGCGTGGTACCTGCTGCTCTTCTGGTTGGCCCTGGTCGCGTTGGCGTTGCCGCAGGTGCTGGACTGGCCGAGCGAATGGCGGATCGTCTCCCTCGTGTTCGTCGTCGCCTTCGTGGCGGGAGCGGTCGTCGTGAGGATGAAGATGAAGAAGGCGGAGCGCTCCATGGAATCGAGTGACACTCACCGGACCCCGTGACATTCACGAGGTCGTGTGACGGGGATGACGGAGGGGCGTGACCGGCATGCCGCCGATCCCGCCCCTCGTGGTCAGCCGCTCACCTCTGTCTGCTCCGGCGAGCCCGGAATGCTCGCGTCGAGCCAGATCGGACGCCAGTCGCTCAGCTCGTGGAAGCGGCGCAGCTCGGCGATGCCGCTGAGCCAGCCCATCCACCCGGCGTACGGGGGGTTCTTCTCGTCGAAGCCGCTCTCCACGAAGGTGAGCCGCGTCGCGCCGCCCGAACCCTCCAGCTCCCAGCTGGAGACGCCGCGGCCCGGCCACTCCAGGGAAAGGCTGTGGCCGGGCTCCAGCTCGACGACCCTCGCGGGCGTGTCGTTGACCTCGAAGCCGCCCATCGCGAACCGCCCGCCGACGTACGGCTCGAGGTCGACCTTGTAGCCGAACCACCGGCTGAACTTCTCCGGGTCGACGAGCGAGTCGAACACCGCCTCCGGCGAGCCGCCGATGACGACCCGCTCCCGCAAGATCGGGGAGGTGAAGTCGGCCTTCGGGGTGAGCTCGCGGCCCTCCAGATGGTCGACCAGGTTCGCGATCGACAGGCACCAGAACGTCTGCAGCGTCCCCAGGACGCCGCCCTCGGTCATCGCGGACTCCCGGTCGAAGTGGGTCTGCGTCAGCGTCACGATGGTCGACTCCGCGCTCTCCTCCTCCAGGCCGATCTCGACGGTCGTCTCCTCGCCGCCGAGCTGCCAGGAAAAGCGCAGCGTGTGGTCGTCGACGTGCAGCGGCCGCTGGTGGGGCGCCGCTCCGCCGGGGGTGTGGCGCCCCCAGAACGCGTACCGGTGCGGCAGCTCGACCTCGGCGTGCTCGGCCAGCCAGACGCGCAGCTCGCCCGGGTCGGTCAGGGCGTGGTGGACTGCCTTGAGCGGTGCCGTCACGCGCGCGCTCAGCTTCATCGGCTCACTCACGGGGTTCTCCCTTGGGGTAGCAGGCGACGGCGAGCTTGAAGGCGTCCCCTTCGGCGCCGCCGTAACGGGTGAAAAGGTCTTGCAGCGCCGCCTGGAGGTCGTTCAGGAACTCCTGACGCCGCTCGGGAAGCATGCGGATCTCGCCGGACACGCCGATGGACGGCAGCTCCGGCGCGGTCCTGTCGAGCGCGCCGATGTCGGCCTGGACCTCCTCCATGAGGTCCAGCAGGTAGCCCAGGCTCAGCTCGTCCCGGGTCGTGCGCAGGCCGATCCGGCCGACGAGGCGGGGCGAGAGCCAGTAGGAACGGGCGCTCGCCTGGTAGACGCCCTCGTGGATGCCGCGCACCCTGCGCTCGGTCACCTGGGTCACCAGGCCGGCCTCGACCAGGCGTTTGACGTGGTAGTAGACCCGCTGCGGGGTCTGGTCGAGCAGGGCCGCGACCTCGGTGCACGAGCGCGGCTCGGCGAGTTGCCGCAGCACCTCGATGCGCTGCGGTTTGAGCAGGGCCTCGGCCTGCTCGATCTGCTCCAGGTACAGTACGTCTCTCATCGCAAAATCAACCTTGTATATAAAATTATATTTTGTCAATGGTCGGCGCGGAGGAGCTCGCTCTGCGTCTCCCCCGCGATGACCGGCGACCGGTCAGGCGGGCGAGGGGGAGGCGGCCAGGAGGCCAAAAGAGCAAGGCGGGCGGGGGTGCGGGGCTCACCTGCCTTCTGGGGACGAGCGCATCGCCCCCAGAAGGGTGTCGAGGGTCACGCGGGCGAACCCGATCCGGGCGTCGCTCGCCCCGTACGGCAGCCACAGGGCACCCGCGTGCAGCAGGCCGCCGCAGGAGTACACGACGTTGGGCACGTACCCCTCGCGCTCGGTGTCGCCGGGCGTGAGGAGCGTGCCCGGCAGCTCGGCGATGACGCGGCGCGGCTCGTCCAGGTCGAGCAGCAGCGCGCCGATGGCGTAGCGGCGCATCGGGCCGACGCCGTGGGTCAGGATGAGCCAGCCGGCCTCGGTCTCCAGGGGGGATCCGCAGTTGCCGACCTGGATCAGCTCCCAGCCGCTGCGGGGGGTGTGCAGCGGTACCGGGCGCCGCCACCTGCTGTCCTCGCCGAGGGAGGTCAGGCCGATGGTCTCGCCGTCGGAGCGGCACAGCGCCAGCCGGCGCCCGCCCACCCGACGCGGGAACAGCGCCATCCCCTTGTTGACGGCGGCGGGCCCGCGCAGCGGGGTGACCTCGAAGGTACGCAGGTCGTCGCTGGCGAGCATGTGCGAGCGGATGTGCCGCCCGTCGTAGGCGGTGTAGGTGGCGCGGTACGAGGGCGTGCCGTCCTCATCGACGATCCTCACGAAACGGGCGTCCTCCATCCCGTTGCTCTCGGCCGCGGTGGCGGGCCAGAGTACCCGCCGCTCGATCGGGACGTCGGCGGGGAAGGTCACGGCGTAGTCGGCGGCGGTCGCCCGGCGCAGTTCCTCCACGGTGCCGTGCGTGGTGGTGCGGGTGAGCAGGTCGGTGGGGAGCCGGGCGACCGCCTGCTCGAAGTCGTCGTCGTCGAAGAGGTCGGGCAGCGAGCCCAGCACGGTGGAGGAGACCTCGTTGTCCCAGCCCTCGTCGGTGAGCGCGGCGGCGAGCAGGTCACGCCGGTGGGGGACCCCGTGCCGGGGACCGGCGGTCAGCGGTCCCGAGCGGTCGGCGACGACGAGCTCGTCGCCGGGGCCGAGCACCGCCGTGACGAAGCCGATGGACGACAGGTGGCCCTCGCCGATCTGCCGCGTGCTGATCACCACGCGCAGCCGTCCCGGGCTCAGGCCGGACTGGTCGGGGTGGGCGACCATCGAGGGGTTGCACAGCGCGGCGCCCTCCACCGCGTACTCGTGGCTGAAGTAGGCGCCGACCAGGAGGCGGGCCGCCGGCCGCAGGTCGATATGGCTCGGGACCCGGTAGCGGACCAGGTCGTAATGGTGCAGGAATGTCGTCGCGAGGTCGTGGTGCCGGTCGCCGAACCCCCGCAGCGTCTCCTCGAGGAGCGCGGAGGTCTCGTCGTGACCGAGAAGCGTGATGCGGTCGATCAGGGCGGCGGCCCGGCTGCGCGCCAGGGCGGCGTCCTCGCCGGGCACGAACAGCTTGATGATCACTCTTCGCGGGTCGGGGGCGAGAGTCTGGTCGAGCCGGGTGGCCAGGTCCCTGATGGTCATGGCGCCTCGTTCGGGGGTCTCGGGGCCGGGACGCGGGCCCCTCCGGGAGAGGCGGCCGGGAGGCCGTGCCTTCCGGGGGAGGAGGCCCGAACGTCGCACCCTTCGGGGGTGGCGGCCGGGAGGCCGTGCCTTCCGGGGGAGGGCGTCGGAGCGCGGCACCTTCCGGAGGGCGCGGCCGGGACGCGGCGTTCTCCGAGGAGCGCGGTCGGGACGCGACGCCGTGCAGGGGCCGCGCCATATCCCGTCATGACACCCATGACATCATCCCTCCGGTCCCGTGACCAGGGCACGATGCCTTCAGACGACCTCACTCCGTTCGCTCACCAGGTGCTCGGCGTGCTGCAGGGTGGAGATGAGCGCGATGGTCGACTCCGCGCCCTGGTTCAGATTGGGCCCGTACAGGGTCAGGCCGTCGTAGCCGCCGCCGGTCGCGATGTCCCACATCGCCGTACCCCGGTCGTTGGCGCCCTGGAACCACGCCGACGCCCGCCACACCCCCGCCCGCCAGGCGGGGTCGCCGGTGACGGCGCCCGCCGTGGCGCAGGCGTCGGCGAGCGCGGCGACCTCGATCGGCTGCTGGTCGTAGCGGTCCCGCGGCGCGTGCCGCCGCCAGCCCGCGACGGGCACGACCGACAGCCGCCCGTCCCTGGTCTGGATGTCGTGGAGCCAGGTCAGCATCCGCAGGCCGTCGGCGAGCATCGAGTGATCGCCGCCGAGGTGGCCCGCCGCGATGAGCACCTCGGCGAGGGCGGCGTTGGCGTACGTCAGCTCGGGCTGCGGCCACGGCCAGTCGGGGTCGGCCGGAGGGACGCCGACCGCGAGGGCGGCGTCCGCGAGCAGGGCCGCGGCCGGGGCGTTGTCCGGCAGGACGCGCAGGACCTCCGCCGCGCCGAGCCCGGCGAACGCCATGGCGCGCGGGTGCGTGGACCGCCTGGTGGCGCCGAGGGCGAAGGAGATCAGGGCCTCGTCGCGGATCCACGGGGCGGGGTTGCGGGCCGCCGCGGTGCCCAGGCCCCACAGCGCCCGGCCCCACCAGTCGCCGAGGCCGGGTTCGTCGGTCCAGCGCCGGTCGTGGGAGAGCCGGTTGCGGAACGCGCCGGAGCCGTCCTGCGCGTGCGTGAGGAAGGCCAGGTAGCACTCCGCGAGCCGCCGCACCTCGGGGGTCGGCGCCGGTTCGCGGCTGGTGACGACGAGCCCGCGGGCGACGTCGTCGGTGCAGTAGCCGTGCTGGCGGCGGACGACGGCGTGCCTGGCGTGTTCGAACAGGCCGGTGTCGTCGCTCAGCCGCGCCAGGTGCCGGAAGCCGGGGATGGCGGGGGCGACCACGAGGGACGTGTGGGGGGCGGGGGTCGCGGGGGTCGCGGGAGTCACGGCAGGGCCACCGCCACGGCTGCCGGGCGTCTGGTGAGCAGGCTCCGGGCGAGGTCCTCGTAGCGCGCCGCCACGGCGGGCCACAGCAGGGTCGGGACCAGGGCGTGGGTACGGTTCCTGAGGTCCTCGGCCAGGCCTGGCTCGGTGAGGATCCGGCGTACGGCCGCGGCGAGCGCCTCGGGGTCCTCGTGGGGGACGAGCAGGCCGGGCCCGCCGGTGAGCAGTTCCACGGCGTGCGGGAAGGACGTGGCGACCACCGGCACCCCGGCGGCCACCGCCTCGATCAGGACACCGGAGGTCACCTGCTCGTGCGAGTCGTACGGCAGCACGACCACGTCGGCCGAGCGGACCAGCCGGATCAGCGAGGCCTGGTCGCGGTAGACCGGGTCGTACCGCACGGAGGCGGACACGCCGAGCCGCGCCCCCATCCGCTGCAGCCGGTCGCGGTAGGCCTCCCCGTGGTGTTCGAGCACCTTGGGGTGGGTCTTGCCCGCGATCGTGTACGTGGGCGAGGGGGAGAGGTCCCCCAGCAGGGCGAGCGCCCGCAACGCCCACTCGATGCCCTTGCCGGGGCCGATCAGCCCCCAGGTGAGCAGGTGCGGCCGCGGGCGGCGCTGGGCCGGGACGCGCATGTGGTCGGCGGCTCCGTGCGGGATGACCGACACCTTGCCCGGGTCGACGTGGTAGCCGGCGAGCAGCCGGTCGCGGGCGGTGCCGGTCATGGTGACCACCGCGCCGGCGGCGTCCACGATCTGCTCGAGCAGCCTTCGCTGCCGGGGGGTCGGCCGGGTCAGCACGGTGTGCAGGACCACGATGCTCGGCACCATGAGATGCCGCAGCAGCGGCAGGACGTCCTGGCCGTCCGTGCCGGGGTAGATGCCGTACTCGTGCTGGACCACCGCCACGTCGAACCGCTCCAGGGCGGAGGCCGCCGCCTTCCAGCTCTCGTGCCCGCCGGGGGCCCAGGTGTGCACGACCCCGGGTACCGGGCGTTCGTCGTCGACGTCCGTGGTGACGCGGACGATCCCGCCGCGGGTGCCCCCCTCGGTGAGGTGGGCGGCCAGGGCGGAGTTGAAGGTCGCCAGCCCGCACTGCGTGGGCGGGTGGGTGCTGAGAAATCCGTATGTACAGGCCACTGCCAAGCCTTCCGGTCATCGGCCGCTCCGGCTCACGGATGCGGACCTCACGGGATGAAGACGTCCACCGGCCAGCGTGGTGGCGGATGGAATCGAAGCCTGGCGCCGGGGGCCGTCCTCATCGGGGCCCGGCTGCCGCGACCCCGCAGAGGACCGCGGGGGCTACGTCACTCCGACAGTATCAGGGGATTACGCTCGGTCCACTATGTCGCGGTAGATGCGTAAATAATTGGTCACCATTCTCTCCACCCCGAATCTGCGTTCGGCCTGGGCGCGGCAACCCGCCCGATCGATCGTGCCGACGCGCGAAACGGCGGAGACGGCCTCCTCGACGGTGTCCACCAGAAAGCCCGTCACGCCCGGATCCACGACCTCGGCCATCGACCCGCGCCGGTAGGCGACCACGGGGGTGCCGCAGGCCATCGACTCGACCACCGACAGGCCGAAGGGCTCGTCGAACGCGATGGGATGCAGCAGGGCCGCGCTTCCGCCGAGGATCTCGGCACGCCGCTCGGGGCCGACAGAACCGAGGAACCTGACCCGCTCGCCGTCGACGTGCGGGGCGACCCGCTCCTCGAAGTAGCGCCGGTCCTGGACGATCCCGCAGATGGTCAGCGGCAACCCGGCCCGCCGCGCGATCTCGATCGCCGTGTGGGTCCCCTTGTCGGGATGGACCCGGCCGAAGACGACCAGCCCTCGGCCGCCGTCGGGGTCGAAGGGCAGGAACCCGAGATCGATGCCGTGGTGGACCGTGGCGACGTAGTCGAGCTCGGGGGAGCGGTCGGCGTCGGAGATGGAGACGTAGGCCGATCGGGCACGGGCGTAGGCGGGCAGGATCCCCGCCCCGGAGAACCCGTGGATCGTGGTGAGCAGCGGAGCGCGGCAGTGGCCCGCGAAGGCCAGGGGCAGCCAGTCGAGGTGGCTGTGGACGAGGTCGAACTCGGCGGAACGCCCCAGCGCGTGCGCGACGTGCATCGCCTCCCACACCCGCCCGTCGAGGGACGGATCCTCGGCGTACCCGGTGGGGCAGACCCCGTCGAGCGCCCCCGAGGTGATCGAGTCGAGGGTGGCGAAGAGCGTCACGTCGACGCCCCTGGCGGTCAGTCCCTCGGCGAGCAGGCTGGTGACCTGCTCCCACGGCCCGTAGTGGCGCGGCGGCGTACGCCAGGCGACCGGTCCCAGCAGGGCCACCTTCAGCGGAGCCGTCTCCGTCTCCGACGCCGCCTCTGCCGGAGCCGCCTTCGGCGCGTCCCCCTCCGGCGAAGCCGCCCTCACCGGTCACCGGATCCGGTGCGTACCCGTCCCAGGTCCTCCCTCGACCTCACAGATTCACCCCTCTGCCGGACTGGTAAGGACAGAGCCAGGCAAAAACCACGCTGCTGAAATTCACCAGCATGGTGTGAGGTGTCCGTCCGGCCGTTTCGGTGACCTGGAGCCTGACCACCGACCCGTCCCGCATCCAGCCCGCCACCTCGTCCTCGGTGGGCTCGTGTCCGTGCAGGCGCAGCATCAGGTCGTGGGACTGCCCGGCGATTCGCAGGTGCAGCTCGCACGCGGGCTCGGTATCCGCCATGTTTCGCCGTCCAGATGTCCATGTGGAGTAGACCCGGCGGAGTTGTCGGCGTCCTGTCGAGCGTACTCCTCGCGCCGGAGGCCGCCCCGAGCGGGCGAACGACCACCATGATCGTCCAACCGCTGACGCTCCGACCAGCCGACTCGCCGCCCCGCCGGCTCATCACCCCGCCGGACACCCGGTCAAGTCCCCTCCCTCTCGTGCTCGCGAACTCATGCCCGCGAACCGGGACAAGAACGTCAGTGGGCCAGATCGGCCCCCGGCGCCTCGCATTCGTGTACGCGTCACCGCGATCGATGGATAAACCCCGGAACGGTATTTCACCCGTCAGGGTGGCTTCTCCGCATCGTGACAGGCCGATCGCCATCCAATCCGGTGCGATTCGCGCGCGGGAAATGGCCCGAGCCGTCGCCGTGCGGATGCGCGCCACCTTGGCCGGATCCGTGCGGACGCGGCGTCGCGGGTGTCGCCGGATGTCCGTGCGTGTACGCGTTCCGGGTGTGAGCTGCCCGTACGGTGCCGTCCCCGACGTCCTTACCCGCAGGTTTTGAAGCGGCTTGCCCTTATCGCCGACTTAGTGATGGAAATGCATGACAAATGGCTTGTTCTGTCCTGTCATTGAGCGGCCAATGGGCATTGAATTGTTGATTCTCGTGGAAATTTTCCGCAATCCGCGGTCTCATATTCCAGCCAGTTCTTTCGGGATCATTACTGGGAAGAGGAGAGTCATATGACCAATTCGCGAAGAATCACGGCACTCGCGGCCGCGCTCGCGACGGCGGTCAGCCTCGGGGCCGCCGGTGCGCAGGCGTCGGCGACGGCCGAGGAGACCTCGGTGGTGGCCGCGCCTCCGGCGCAGGGGCTCCGGATCACCCGCTTCCTCGGCGAGCAGCGCCTGCCACACAGGATGCGGTTCCGGGGGACCACCGTCGGCGGCCTCTCCGGTCTCGACCGTGACCCCCGCACCGGCACCTGGTACCTCATATCCGACGACCGGTGGCGCTACAACCCGGCCCGCTTCTACACCGGCCGCTTCGACATCCACCCGGTCACCGGCGCGTTCACCGGGGTGAACCTCACCGGGGTCACCACCCTGCGGCGACCCGGCGGGAGCTCCTACCCGGCCTACGGCCGGCCCAGGTCCGCCGATCCCGAGACGATCCGCTACGACCGGTGGAGCCGCAGGGTGCTGTGGGCCAACGAGGGCGACCGGCCGGACGCGGAGAACCCCAACATCCCGGTGTCCGACCTGTCCGTCCGCTGGACCAACAGCGAGGGCCGCTACCTCGGGGAGCTGCCCGTTCCCCGCAACCTGAAGATGACCGCCACCACCAGCGGCCCCCGGCGCAACTTCGGGTTCGAGGGGCTGACCTCCACGGAGCGGACCATCGCGGCCGTCACGGAAGGCCCGCGATACGAGGACGGTGCGCCGCCGACCGTCAGCCGGGGCGCCACGGCCCGCATCACCGTGTGGGGACGCGACGGCCGGCCGCGCGGGCAGTACGCCTACCCGATCGACAAGCTCCCGGCGGCGCCGATCCCGGCGAACGGCAAGTCCGACAGCGGGGTCTCGGAGATCCTGGCGATCGACGACAACCGCTACCTCGCCCTTGAGCGCTCCTGGATCGAGGGCGTCAACTACAAGGCCAAGCTGTACGAGATCGACCTGCGCGGCGCCACGAACGTGCTGACCCGCGACAGCCTGGCCGCCGGGCGCCCGTACCGCCCGGTTTCCAAGCGTCTCGTCACCGATTTCGGCAGGGTGCAGCCGCCGTTGCAGAATCTGGAGAGCCTCGCCTGGGGGCCGCGCCTGCGCAACGGCGAGTGCACGCTGGTGGTCGGCTCCGACGACAACTTCGACAGCAACGAGGTTACCCAGTTCCTGGCCTTCGCCGCCCGGGGCTGCGACGGCCGTTGAGATAGCACCGGACGACCGGTGCCGCCGCCGGCCACGAGGTGACGGCGGCTCGATCGTGAAAGAACCCCGGCGTGGCCGGGACCCGCGTCGCGGGTCCCGGCCACGCCTGCTGTTCCGCCGTCCCCGCCGCTTCCGCCGTCCCCGCCGCCCGCCCGACTGCCCGTCCGGTCGTCGCGGGAGACGCGGTGATCCGGCACCCGACCGGGTCTCCGTCTCCCGTGCCGGGGCCGGTCCCCTCGGTCCCGGCGGTCCACGGGCGGATCGGGAGACGGCGGTCCGGCTGGACCCACCCACCGCGGGAACCCTCATGCTGGTGAGGTGAACGAGGGACACCTGCCGATCGGGCGGTTCGCACGGCTGTGCCGGCTCAGCGTCAAGCAACTGCGCCACTACGACGAGCTGGGCCTGCTGACCCCGGCGTATGTCGATCCGGACACCGGCTACCGCTACTACCGGCCCGACCAGGCGCGCCCCGCGATGCTGATCGGCCTGCTGCGCTCCCTCGACGTACCCCTCCCCTCGATCGGGCGGGTGCTGTCCGGCGAGGCGGGCGTGCTCGGCGGCGTGCGCGACCGCATGGAGGCCGAGCTGGCGCGCCGCGAGCGCAACTTCGCCGCGCTTGAACGCATCCTGTCCGAGGGGCTGCCCCGGCCGGAGGTGACGGTCGTCCGCGAGCCCGCCCGGCGGGTGGTCGTCGTACGGGACACCGCGCCCCAGGAGCGGATCGGCCCGGTCACCTCGGCGTGCGTGGCCCGGTTGCTCGCGGCGCCGGGCGCGCCGGACGGGCTGCTGGTCGGCCTGTTCCCGCTCGACATGGCGGAGGAGGTGGCCGTGGCCGTCGCGCTGGAGACGTCCGAGGACGTCCCGGGGACGTCCTCGGACGTCCTGCCGGGCGGTCTGTACGCGTCGGCGACCCACATCGGGGCGTACGACCAGATCCCTCTCACCGCGCACGCGTTGCTCGCCTGGGTGGGCGAGCGCGGGCACACGCCTGCCGGCCCGCTGCGGGAGGTGTACGTCTCCAACCCCGCCACCACGCCACAGGACCGGCTGGTGACACATCTGATGATCAAACTGAATGACCCGGAATGAACGGGTGTCCGGCCGCCGGCGATCCCGAAGTAGCCGAGTCCGGTCCCGCGCGGGCGCGTGCATCCCCCGCTATCACCCCCGGCGGGGACACGAAAGCCGTCCCGGCATTACGTCGGTCCTAAAATGCCAAAAGTGTCCGCATCAAAGTACCGCGATGATTCATCGGGATTCGTGGATTTCCTCTTTCGGGAGCCGCCTGACCGGGGTCGTTCCGGCTCCGGGACTCTCTGACCGGTCGCTTCCCGGCACCTGCCTACGGATGGCCAAAAATAAGTAAATTTCTGGATTCGCTGGAGCCGTCGAGGTGTCCTCGGCATGGCTCCGGGTTCTTGGCTATCTGCCCGCTTCTTTGATTGTCGTCGGGTTCATCTATGTCTGCCGCTAGAACTTTGTTCGCATAATGACAAATTTAATGATTTAGCTATACGATCGCCGTTCGTGGTTGGAGTTGATCTTTCAGGAACCCGATTGGCCGACGACCTGTTCTTTGTCATGCATGACAACGCGACCGGCCGGATGAGGCTTCACGCCCGTCTGACCGGTCTCGGGCTGGCCGCCGCCGTACTGGGAGAACTGATGCTCGCCGGGCGGGTGACCGTGGGATCGGCGGCGGGGCAGGTGCGGCTCGTCGTCCTCGACGCGGCGCCGCCTCAAGACGCGCTCACCCGGACCGCCCTGGGGCACATCGTCGCCGAACCCTCGCACCGCTTCCGTACCTGGCTGCAGTTCCTCGCCCGGACGGCACTCGCCGACGTGGCGGCCCGGATGACCGCCGACGGGCTGCTGCGCCCGCCCGGCAGGCGCCCGTCGCGGAGACAGGTACCGGTCGACGTGAACGTCGCGGGATGGCCCGTCGGGCGCGTCAACCTGGCGATCCAACGCCGTGAGCCACTCAACGCCCAGGACCGCGTCCTGCTGGGGCTGCTCGTCGCGACCGGCGGCAACCAGCTCGTCCTGTGGGAGCGGAACCCGGCGTACCTCTCCGCGGCGATCGCCGCCCTTCCGGCGCCGCTCCAGGAACTGATCGCCCAGACCGAGGCCGCCGTCGGCGACGCCGTCATCACCCGCCGGTGAGCTCACCCCCCTCATTCCAAGGAGTCCCTCGATGTCCGTGACAGAGCAGAGAACCGGCGCGGTCTCCGCCGCGCTGGCCCAGGACCGCCTTGGCGTGCCCTCCGTGGTCTTCTTCGTCATCTCGGCGGCGGCACCGCTGACCGTCATCGGCGGCTCGGTGACCGCCGCCTACGCCGCGACCGGCGTGACCGGCGTGCCGCTCGCCTTCATCCTGCTCGGAGGCATCCTGGGCCTGTTCGCCGTCGGCTACGTGACGATGGCCCGCCACGTCGTCAATGCCGGGGCGTTCTACGCGTACACCGCGAAAGGGCTCGGCAGGCCGGTGGGCGTGGCGACCGCGTGGGTCGCGTTGCTGGCCTACAACGCGCTCCAGGTGGGTCTCTACGGAATGATCGGCGCGGCCGCCCAGCCGCTGATCGCCGGCTGGTTCGGCGGCTCCCCGCCCTGGTGGGTCATCGGGCTGGTCGCCTGGGTGCTGACCGGGGCGCTCGGCCTCATGCGGGTCGACGTGAACGGGAAAGTCCTGTCGGTCCTGCTGCTGACGGAGATAGCCGTCGTCGTCCTGTTCGACATCGCGGACCTGGTCAACCCGTTGGCCTCGGGCTACAGCCTCGACGTCTTCGACCCGTCGAACCTCTTCGTCCCCGGGATCGGAGCGGTGGTCGCGATCTGCATCGCGTCCTTCGCGGGCTTCGAGTCGTCGGTGGTGTTCTCCGAGGAGACCAAGGACCCGAGGCGCACGGTGCCGATCGCGACCTATGTCGCGCTCGCCGTCATCTCCGGCCTCTACGCCCTGTCGTCCTGGGCGATGACCGTGCCGATCGGCTCGGACAAGATCGTTGAGGCCTCGCGCGAGCAGAGTTCGAATCTCCTGTTCAACCTGGCCGGGCAGCACCTGGGGGCGACCATCGCCACCATCGGCTCCCTCCTCTTCGTGACGAGCCTCTTCGCCGCGCTGATCGCCTTCCACAACACGATCTCCCGCTACGTCTTCGCCCTCGGCCGGGAGAGGGTCCTGCCCGAGACCTTCGGCCGTACCTCCCCCCGGACCGGTGCCCCGGTCAACGGCTCGGTGGCGCAGAGCATCATCGGGCTGGCCACGATCGTCATCTACGCGATCTTCGACCTGGACCCGGTCATCCAGCTGTTCTTCACCGTCGGGTCGTTCGGCGGCCTGGGACTGCTCATGATGCTGGCGGCCACCTCGGTCTCCGTGCTGGTCTTCTTCGCCAAGAACCCCCACGAGGAGAACGCCTGGCGGACCCGGATCGCCCCGGTCATCTCCTCCGTCCTGCTGTTCGTCGTCATCGTGCTCGTCCTGCTCAACTTCGACACCGTGCTCGGCGTGGCCCCCGACTCCCCGCTCCGCTGGATCATGCCCGCCATCTACTTCGTCGCCGCGGGCTTCGGCGTCATGTGGGGCCTCGCCCTGCGGGCCAGGCGGCCGAAGGTGTACGCCAACATCGGCCTGGGCGCCAAGGCGGCCGTGGGAGGGAACGAATGACCGAGATCATTCGCATCCAGAACGCTCCCGGGGTCGCCGAGACCATCGGCGCGATCATCGCCACCTCCTTCCACGAGCAGGAGGTCTCGGCCTGGATGATCCCGCCGGAGGAGGACCGCCGCCGGGTGATGCCCCCCTTCTTCTCCATGCTCAGCGAAGGCGCCCTCGTCCACGGCGAGGTCCACGCGACGGCCGACATGTCCGCAGTGGCCGTGTGGTACCACAAGGGGGTCGAGCCGCTTCCCGAGGTGCCCGACCGGGCCGCCCGGGTGGAGGCGTTCGCCGGGCCCCACGCGGAGCGCATCGAGCAGATGGGCGAGGAGATGGACCGGCGCCATCCCCACGAGCCACACCACTACCTGGCGTTCCTCGCCGTGCTCCCCGGACATCAGGGACGGAAGACGGGGACCCGGCTGCTGGAGGGGTACCACCGCGGGCTCGACGAGGCGGGGATACCCGCGTACCTGGAGGCCAGCAGCACTCGCAGCCGCAGGCTCTACCTGCGGCACGGCTACCGGGACCTCGGCGAGCCGCTGGTCCTGCCCGGCGGCCCGCCGATGTTCCCGATGTGGCGCCCGCCGAACCCCTGATCCCGGAGCGCCGGGCCGAGGTCAGGCGCGGGAGAGGTGAAGACGGACCTGGGTGCCGGGCGGCCGTCGCGGTGGTGTCCGGCCCGCGCGGCCGGGGACGTTCGCGGCGGCCGGGCCGGGGTATGCGCCGGCGGATCCGCGTTTGGTCCGGGGGGATGGGCATTGCCGCTCGTTATCGGGGTATCGCGGGGGTCCGCCATCGGTACGCGGCCAGGGAGGGCTGAGGTGGATCGTCACAAGCAGGCGTTGTGGGTGCGGGTGACCCATCGCGGGCACTGCAGCGTGCTGGAGGTGGGCGGGCACCTGGACTTCATCACCGCCCCCACGCTCACCCGACACGTCGACGAGGTCTGGGAGCTGAGCGCCGGTCCCCGCCTGGTGCTGGAGCTGTCACAGCTGACCTTCTACGACTCCACGGCCCTGGGAATCCTGGCCAGCACCCGGCAGCGCATCCAGGACACCGCCACCGGCCGGCTCCTGTTCGCGGGCGTCCCGGACAGCCTGCGGCTTCTGCTGCGACGCACCGGCCTGCTGCCCCGCTTCGAGCTGCGCGACAACGCCGAACAGGCCGTCGCCGAGCTGCTCCCCTCGAAGTGAGGAGCCGCTCCTACCTTCACGAGAGTGAAAAATCTATAGTCGCTGATGTAGACATTCGTATCGAGCGGGGATATGGTTTCTGACATCGCAAGGAACGGATCCACCAGGGCAGCGCAGGACTCAGGCATCACGACGAGCTGCCCGGACGAGCGTGGACAGCAGGAGGCAACGCGGTAAGGCCGCGAAGAGGGGCAGAAGGTCGGATGTGCCGGGGCCGAGCGGTTGAAGGGTCCCGGCCGTGGACGCGCTGCCACGGCAGTAGCGGTGAACGAAGTCGCGACGTCGGACGTGCCGGGGCCGGCACAGCAGGTGAAGGGTCCTGGCCGTGGGCGCGCGGTTGCGGGAAGTGACGCATGAGATCGAAGAAGCAGAGATAGCGAAGGGAGTGTTGAACGCCATCAGGATCGCCCGTTGACGGCTGATGTTCCGCCGCACGGGTGCCGCAGTCCCACGGATTGGAAGGTGGTCTACGGTCACGCATACGCGATCCCCGCACACCCGCCCCCATCGGGCGGCCGGTGCGGAAGAAACGGATCGGCCCCAGGGCCGATAGATGGTGTTGAACCTCGCGGGCCCCGG